>NZ_AJFC01000362.1:0-32937 GCF_000256505.1 Rhodococcus sp. P14
GTGGGAAGGACCGGGGGTCTCTGCAGCCCTCAGGACTCCGGCGCGGTCCGGCAGTAGCAACGCCTCGTAACTATAGGTAAGCCTTGCCTAATTTAGCAAGTCCGCGGACCGGCACCCCCAGCGTCAGGAACGCATCCAGCAGAACCTGGCCGCGGCGCGCCGCGACGGTGCGGGAGGTGCCGGCCAGGGCGGGGAGCTGCGCCGCGCCCGCCACGACGGTGCGGCCGAGCAGGGACCACAGGCGCAGTTGCTCGGCGGGGGCGCACTGCGCCAGCGACGCGTGGACGGCACGCAGCGCCGTGGTGGCACGGTGGGCGGTCCACCGGGCGAGCGCCTCCTCGCACGGCAGCACGACGACCGCGTCGTCGGCGACGGCGGGATCGTCGGGTAGTACACGCAGGGTGTCGTCCGCGACCGCGGCCCAGTCGATGCCGCCGTCGCTGTCCTGGTGGATCCACAGGTTCTCGAGCCCGGGATCCCAGCAGCGCGCCTCGAGCAGATAGGGGGCGAGGACCCGGCCCGCGACGACGTGGACGAGGGCGGCCGCCACCTGGTCGACGGCGATCCGCGGGTCCGCGACGTCCTCGAGCGCGCGGGCGTACAACAGCGCGATCCGCCGGTCCCGGTCGGCGTCGGCGAGCCGCCACCAGCGTCGGCGGGGTTCGTCGTCGATGCGGGCGACGGCGTAGACGCGGGGAGCGTGCGGCATCAGCAGCCTCAGGCGGGCGTCGGTGTCCTCGAACGCGGGGATCTGCACCGCGGTGGATCTCGGTGGCAGCAGGGTTGTCATCCACACCTCCCGATCGGCGGATCGTCACAATTAGGTAAGCCTAACCATGCCATTACGTCGTGGGGGATGCAAGCCTGGAAGATAGGCTTCGGTAACCTAACCTTCGTTCGGCCGAGTACGCGTCCCCGAGGAGCCCACCGCCTGTGACCACCCTCCGCCCCCCGGAGACGCCGCCGCCCGTCGCGGACGCCCCCTCCCTCCCCCGCCGTCTCGCCGCCGAAGCCGGCGACCTGGGTCTGCTCGCCGTGCCCGCCGTCGTCGGTGTGCTGCTCGTACGCGCCCTGTCCGACGCCCACGGCGGCGGACAGACCGACCGTGTCGTCTTCGGTGGAACGGCCCTCGCCGTCACCGTCGGCCTGTGGTGGTACAACCGCGGGCACCGCGAAGGCACCACCGGACGCAGCCTCGGCAAACAGTGGACCGGACTGGTCACCCGCGACCGCGGCCACGGCGGGCCGGTCGGCGCGCGGCGCGCCCTCCTGCGCCGCGGCACCGAGGTCGTCACCGAGCGCGTCGCGGCCGCCGACGGATTCGTCCCCCTCGCCGCCGACACGAGCGTCGGCGCCGTCCGCCGTCGCCGCCTGCTCGGTCTGCTGGCCATCGCCGCGATACTGACGGTGGTGCTGCTCGCCGGGATCGCCGTCGGCGCCCGGCCGATGACCATCGCCGAGGTCGTCCACGCTCTCACCACCGACGACGGCTCCGACACCGACGTCATCGTGCACACCCTGCGGATCCCGCGCACCGTGCTCGGACTCGTGGTGGGCATCGCTCTCGGCGTCGCCGGCGCCCTCATCCAGGGTCACACCCGCAACCCCCTGGCCGACGCGGGCCTGCTCGGACTCAACGCCGGAGCAGCCTTCTTCGTGGTGCTCTCGATCTACCTGCTCGGGATGGCCACCCCCGGGCAGTACCTGTGGTTCGCCTTCGCCGGGTCGCTCACCGCCAGTGTCGTGGTCTTCGGGTTGTCCTCCCTCGGAGGCGGCCGCGCCGGACCGTTGACCCTGGCCCTGGCCGGCGCGGCCGTGGCGTTCTTCCTGCAGGCGATGACGCATGCGGTGGTGCTGCTCGACCAGACCACGCTCGACGGATACCGGTTCTGGATCGTCGGCTCGGTCGCCGGCCGCGACCTCGAGGTGTTGTGGCAGGTGCTGCCGTTCCTCGCGGCCGGACTGCTGCTGGCCGTGGTGAACACACCCGGCCTCAATGTGCTCGGCCTCGGCGAGGACGTCGCCCGGTCCCTGGGCACGAACGTCGTCGCCGCCCGCACCGTCGGCATCGTCGCCATCACCCTTCTCACCGGCGCCGCGACCGCGGCCTGCGGACCGATCGCCTTCGTCGGGCTCGTGGTCCCGCACGTCGCCCGGGCGATCACCGGACCGGACTACCGCTGGCTGCTCCCCTACGCCGGGCTGCTCGGCGGGGTGATGCTCGTCCTGGCGGACGTCGTCGGCCGGATCGTGGTCCGCCCCGGGGAGCTGCAGGTCGGCATCGTCCTCGCCCTGATGGGCGCACCGTTTTTCATCGCCCTCGTGCGCCGGCGCCGGCTGGTGGCCCTGTGACCGCCACCGCGCCGGCACGCACCGGCCCGACCCGGGCGACGGTCCCGTCCCGGCCGGCACTGCGGATCGGCACGCTCTCGCTCGTGTGGCGACCGCGCGCGGTGTTCCTGTGCCTGGCTCTGGTGGCGGCCACGTTCCTGCTGCTGTGCGTCGGGCTCGGCCGCGGCGACTATCCGCTGTCGGTGCCGCAGGTGGTCTCGGTGCTCGCCGGCGGTGGGGAGCAACTCGACCGGTTCATCGTCCTGGAGCTGCGCCTGCCGCGGGGCCTCGCGGCGGTGCTCGTCGGCGCGGCGCTCGCCGTCGCCGGCGCCCTGACCCAGACGGTGTCCCGCAATCCGCTGGCCAGCCCGGACATCCTCGGCGTCACCGCCGGTGCGAGCGCGGCCGCGGTCGCGCTCATCGTCGCCGCCGGTTCCGGGACGCTCGCCGGGATGCTCGGCGCGCTCGGGTTGCCCCTCGCGGCGCTGTGCGGGGCCCTGTGCACCGCCGCGGCGGTGTACGTCCTGGCCTGGCGTGGCGGCGTGGAAGGCTTCCGACTGGTGCTGATCGGGATCGGCGCCAACGCGCTGTTCGTGGCGCTGACGAACTGGATGCTGGTCTCGGCCGACATCAACGACGTGTCCCAGGCGCAGGTGTGGCTCACCGGGTCGCTCAACGGCGCCGGATGGTCGCAGGTCGTGCCGACGGCGGTGGCGCTGGCCGTCCTGACCGGTTGGCTCGCCACCGCCGCCTTCACGATGGGTGCCCTGCGGCTCGGGGACGAGACGGCCCGGTCGCTCGGCGTGCGGTTGCAGACCCAGCGGGCGGTGTTGCTGCTGTCCGCCTGCGCCCTGGTCGGTGTCGCCACCGCGGCGGCCGGGCCGATCGGGTTCGTCGCGCTCGCGGCCCCGCAGATCGCGCTGCGCCTCGTGCGCTCCCCCGGTCCGCCGTTGATCGCCTCCGCCCTGACCGGAGCGGCCCTGGTCACCGGCGCCGACATCCTCGCCCGCACGGTGCTGCCCGTCGCGCTGCCCGTCGGCCTGGTCACCTCCGCCCTCGGCGGTCCGTTCCTGCTGTATCTGCTCGTGCGCTCGAACCGGAAGGTGTCGCTGTGACCAGAATCCCCCGCACCGACGACGTCGCCGCGCCCACCGCCGCGCCCCCATCCGAGGCCGTGGACAGCGCCGCCCCGCCGCCGCGGCTCGTCGCGCGGGACCTCGCGCTCGGCTACGGCGACCGGCTCATCGTCGACGGCCTGGACCTGACCGTGCCCCCCGGGGTGATCACCACCGTGATCGGGCCCAACGGGTGCGGCAAGTCCACCCTGCTGCGGGCGCTGGCCCGGTTGCTGCGCCCGCGTCGCGGCAGCGTGCTGCTCGACGGGCACGCGATCTCCTCGATGCGCACCCGCGACGTCGCGCGGGTGCTGGGGATGTTGCCGCAGGCGCCGGTGGCGCCGGAGGGCCTGACCGTCGCCGACCTCGTCGCCCGGGGGCGGCATCCGCACCAGTCGTGGCTGCGGCAGTGGTCCGCCGACGACGAGGGTGAGGTCGCCGTCGCACTGGACCGGACCGGCATCACCGAGCTCGCCGACCGCCCGGTCGACCAGCTCTCCGGCGGACAGCGTCAGCGGGCATGGATCTCGATGGCGCTGGCGCAGGGCACCGACGTGCTGCTGCTCGACGAGCCGACCACCTATCTCGATCTGGCGCACTCGGTGGAGGTCCTCGACCTCGTCGACCGCCTGCACGCGGAACTCGGCCGCACCGTGGTGATGGTGCTGCACGATCTGAATCTCGCGATCCGCTACAGCGACCACCTGGTGGTGATGAAGGAGGGCCGGATCGTGCGCGCGGGCCCGCCGGCGCAGGTGATCACCGAGGAGCTGCTGCGGGAGGTGTTCGCGCTCGACGCGGCGGTGATCGACGACCCGGTCTCGGACCGGCCGCTGGTCGTGCCGATCGGCACCCGGCACGTGTTCGGCACGGCGGGCGGACCGCGGACGAGAACACGTACTACTTCGGGTAGTACGACACGCTCGTCGGAGACCCGGTAAACTCGTGTCATGGCAGCACTCGGAGAACTCGAACGCGCAGTGATGGACCACCTGTGGTCCTCCACCGAACCGCAGACCGTCCGGCAGGTCCACGAGGCCCTCGCCGCCCGGCGCTCCCTCGCGTACACCACCGTCATGACCGTTCTCCAGCGCCTCGCGAAGAAGAACCTCGTCATCCAGCAGCGCGACGACCGCGCCCACCGGTACGTCCCGGTGCACGGCCGCGAAGAACTCGTCGCCAGCCTCATGGTCGACGCCCTCGACCAGGCCGACGAGTCCGCCGGCCGGGTCGCCGCCCTCGTCCACTTCATCGGGCGTGTCAACCCCGACGAGGCCGCCGCGCTGCGCGAGGCCCTCGCCGCGCTCGAGGCCCAGCAGGACGGGCCCACCCGTCCCACCGTCGCCGACCCGGGTACCGGTCGGGCGAGCTGACTGGCACACTCGGTGCCATGAACGCGACCACCGCGCTGGTCTTCGGCATCCTCGCGCTGCTGCTGGCCGGGCCGGTCCCGGCCCTGCTCAGCCGCGCCACCTGGCCGTACCGCAACCCCCGCCCCGCCCTCGTGCTGTGGCAGGCGGTGGCGCTCGCGGCCGTGCTGTCCGCGTTCAGTTCCGGCCTGGCCATCGCATCGCTGCTGCTCGTCCCCGGTGAGGACGGCCGCCCCACCACCGCCCCACTCCAGGAGATCGACGCGCTCGGCCTGCCCCTGTGGCTGACCTACGTCGTGGTCTTCGCCCTCACCCTGCTCATCGGTGCACGGCTGATGTATTCGATTCTGCGCGTCGGTGTCCGCACCCGCCGCCGCCGGGCCCGGCACCGCATGCTCGTCGATCTGCTCGACCGGCGCGACAGCGGCGCCTCGGTGCGGCAGCTGTCCCACGTGCGCGTCCTCGACACCGCCGAACCCGTCGCCTACTGCCTGCCGGGCCTGCGGCACCGGGTCGTGCTCAGCGAAGGCACCCTCGACCACCTCGCCGACGACGAGATCCGCGCCATCCTCCGCCACGAGCACTCCCACCTGCGGGCCCGGCACGACCTCGTCCTCGAGGCGTTCACCGCCGTCTACGAGGCCTTCCCGCGGTGGGTACGGTCCCGGTCCGCGCTCGGCTCGGTGCAGCTGCTCGTCGAGATGCTCGCCGACGACTCCGCCGTGCGCGTCACCGGCCCCACCCCGCTGGCCCGGGCCCTGGTCGCCTGCGCCGGCGCCCGCACCCCCCAGGGCGCCCTCGCCGTCGGCGGCCCCTCCACCGTGCTGCGCGTCAAGCGCCTCGCCGAACCCGGCCCGGACCTGCGCACCGCCGTGACCGCCTACACCGCGGCCGCCGCCATCCTCGTCGTGCCCACCATCGCGGTCGCCGTGCCGTGGCTGACCGAACTGAGCCGCCTGCTGCGCGCCTGGTGACCCCCCGCCGTCCGCACCGGTAGCACGCCCCCGATTTCGATCCCGTCCGGGTTCGGGGGAAGCTGTACCCATGACCGTCGAACGCACCGAGAATCCCCGCGCCCAGATCGGCGTGACCGGCCTGGCCGTCATGGGGTCGAACATCGCCCGCAACTTCGCCCGCCACGGCCACACCGTCGCGCTGCACAACCGCAGCGTCGCCAAGACCGACGCCCTGCTCGAAGCCCACGGCGACGACGGGGACTTCGTACGCACCGAAACCATCGACGAGTTCGTCGCCGCCCTGCAGAAGCCGCGCCGGGTGCTCGTCATGGTCAAGGCCGGCGACGCCACCGACGCGGTCATCGACGAACTCGCCAACGCGATGGAACCCGGCGACATCATCATCGACGGCGGCAACGCCCTCTACACCGACACCATCCGCCGCGAAGCCGCACTGCGCGCCCGCGGCCTGCACTTCGTCGGCGCCGGCATCTCCGGCGGCGAAGAAGGCGCCCTCAACGGCCCGTCGATCATGCCCGGCGGCCCCGCCGAGTCCTACGAGGCCCTCGGCCCGCTCCTCGAGTCCATCTCCGCCCACGTCGACGGCACCCCGTGCTGCACCCACATCGGCCCCGACGGTTCCGGCCACTTCGTGAAGATGGTGCACAACGGCATCGAGTACGCCGACATGCAGCTCATCGGTGAGGCATACCACCTGCTGCGCGACGCGCTCGGCCACGACGCCCCGCAGATCGCCGACGTGTTCTCCGAATGGAACACCGGCACCCTCGAGTCCTACCTGATCGAGATCACCGCCGACGTCCTGCGCCAGACCGACGCGAGCACCGGCAAACCCCTCGTCGACGTCATCGTCGACGCCGCCGAGCAGAAGGGCACCGGCCGCTGGACCGTCAAGTCCGCCCTCGACCTCGGCGTCCCGGTCACCGGCATCGCCGAGGCCGTGTTCGCCCGCGCCCTGTCCGGCTCCCGCACCCAGCGCGCCGCCGCCCGCGGCCTGGCCTCCGGCACCCTCGGCGACAAGCCTACCGACGCCGCCCAGTTCACCGAGGACATCCGCCGCGCCCTCTACGCGTCGAAGATCGTCGCCTACGCGCAGGGCTTCGACCAGATCGCCGCCGGCAGCGCCGAACACGGCTGGAACGTCGACCGCGCCGCCCTGGCCACCATCTGGCGCGGCGGCTGCATCATCCGCGCCCAGTTCCTCAACCGCATCAAGGAGGCCTACGACGCCGACCCGCAGCTGCCCAGCCTGATCCTCGCCCCCTACTTCCGCGAGGCCATCGAGGCCGGCATCGACAGCTGGCGCCGCGTCGTCGCCACCGCCACCATGCTCGGCATCCCCGTCCCCGCGTTCGCCTCCTCGCTGTCGTACTACGACGGTCTGCGCGCCGACCGCCTGCCCGCCGCCCTCACCCAGGGCCAGCGCGACTTCTTCGGCGCCCACACCTACGAGCGCATCGACGCCGACGGCAAGTTCCACACCCTCTGGAGCGGGGACCGCACCGAGGTCCGCGCCTGACCACGCCCGCACCGGCACCCCGGTAGGGCATAGTTTGTGCCCATGAGCGGCACCGTCACGGCGTCCGTCGTGTGCGCGCTGGCCGCCGCGCTCCTGTTCGCGGCGGCCAGCGTCGCCCAGCAACGCTCCGCCGAAGCCGTCCCCGCCGGCGAGTCCCTCGTCGCCGCCCTGATCCGCAGTCCCCGCTGGTGGGCCGGGGTAGTCGGCGACGGCGGCGGCTACCTGCTGCAGGTCGCCGCCCTCGCCCTCGGGCCGGTCCTGGTGGTCCAGCCACTGCTGGTGTCGTCGCTGCTGTTCGCCCTGCCCCTGTCCGCCGCGTTCTCCGGCTCCCGCATCACCCGTCCCACCTGGCTGACCGCGGCGGCCCTGTGCGCGGCGCTCGTGGTGTTCCTCGTCGTCGGCGACCCCACCGCCGGTGAGATCGACGCCCCCTGGCACGAGTGGGTCCTCCCGCTCGGCGCGGTGTGCACCGCCGTGTCCGCCGCCACCGCGATCGGGCTGCTCGGCCACGACCCCGGCACGCGGGCGATGGCACTCGGCGCGGCCAGCGGCCTGCTCTACGGCGTGGCGGTGGCGTTCACCAAGTACGTCACCGACCTGTTCGAACACGGCCTGCGTCCCGTGGTCGGCGCCTGGCAGACCTGGGCCCTGCTCACCGCCGGCCTGCTCGGCGTCTACCTCCAGCAACGCGCCTTCCAGGCCGGCCCGCTCGCCGCGTCCCTGCCGGCGATCACCATCGGCGAACCCCTCGCCGCCGTCTTCCTCGGCATGACCGTCCTCGACGAACGGCTCCGGGTCGACGGCCCGGGACTCGCCCTGGTCGTCGCCTCGGTCGCGGTGATGCTGATCGCCACGGTGGCGCTCTCGCGCAGCCAGGCCCGGCTCACCGCGCCCGACGCCACCGGCGCGTAGCATTCGCCAGGTGCGCTTCCTCGACGGCCACCAGCCCCCGTACGACCTGACCTACGACGACGTGTTCCTCGTCCCGAACCGGTCCGCCGTCGCGTCCCGGTTCGACGTGGACCTGTCCACCGTCGACGGTTCCGGCACCACCATCCCCATCGTGGTCGCCAACATGACCGCCGTGTCCGGCCGCCGCATGGCCGAGACCGTCGCCCGCCGCGGCGGACTCGTCGTGCTCCCCCAGGACCTGCCGGCCGGCACCGTCGCCGAGACCGTCGCGTTCGTCAAGAGCCGCCACCTCGTCGCCGACACCCCCGTCACCCTCGGTCCCGAGGACTCCGTCTCCGATGCCCTCGCCCTCCTGCCCAAACGCGCCCACGGCGCCGTCGTCGTCGTCGACGACCACCGCCGCCCCGTCGGTGTCGTCACCGAAGGCTCCTGCCGCGAGGTCGACCGGTTCGCGCGGCTGCGCGCGGTCGCCATCCGCGACTTCGCCACCGCCTCCGTCGGCTCGTCGCCGCGGGAAGCGTTCGCACTGCTCGAAGCCAAACACGACCCGCTGGTCGTGCTCACCCACGACGACGGCACCCTCGCCGGGGTCCTGACCCGCACCGGCGCCGTCCGCGCCGGCATCTACACCCCGGCCGTGGACGCCGACGGGGCCCTGCGCATCGGCGCCGCCGTCGGTGTCAACGGCGACGTCGCCGCCAAGGCCGCGGGGCTCGTCGACGCCGGCGTCGACCTGCTCGTCCTCGACACCGCGCACGGCCACCAGGAGAAGATGCTCGACGCCCTGAAACGGATCAAGGCGCTGGACCTGCCCGTCCCCCTCGTCGCCGGCAACGTCGTCTCCGCCGCCGGCACCCGCGAACTGCTCGACGCCGGCGCGGACATCGTCAAGGTCGGCGTCGGCCCCGGCGCCATGTGCACCACCCGCATGATGACCGGTGTCGGACGACCCCAGTTCTCCGCCGTCGCCGAATGCGCCCGCACCGCCCGGGACCTCGGGGCGCACGTCTGGGCCGACGGCGGGGGGCGGCACCCCCGCGACGTCGCACTCGCCGTCGCCGCCGGCGCCGCCAACGTCATGATCGGGTCCTGGTTCGCCGGCACCTACGAATCGCCCGGCGAACTGCGCTACGACGAGACCGGCCACCCCTACAAGGAAAGCTTCGGCATGGCCTCCAAGCGTGCGGTCGCCGCCCGCACCGTCGACGACTCCGCCTTCGACCGCGCCCGCAAAGCCCTGTTCGAGGAAGGGATCTCCACCTCCCGCATCCGCATCGACCCCCAACGGCCCGGCGTCGAGGACCTGATCGACCACATCTGCTCCGGGGTGCGCAGCACCTGCACGTACGCCGGTGCCCGCACCCTCGAGGACCTGCACGCGCACGCCGTGCTCGGGGTCCAGTCGGCCGCCGGATTCGCCGAGGGACGCCCCCTGCCGACCGGATGGTGACCGCACCGCACGAGGCCGGACACGGTCCGTAGAATGATGCCTCACCGTGAACGCCCGCACCTCGGGCCCGACGAGAGGAATCCGGTGCCCGCGGCACCCACCACCATTTCCACACGGCCTCCGGCCGCCATCATTTCGACACGGCCTCCGGCCGCCACGGCCGACGCGGAGTCCGACTCCGCCGGTTCGGAGGGTTCCCCTAGCGAGCCGGGTGACATACCCGGCCGGACCCTCGCGACATCGGAGCGGAGCTTGCCGCCGGCCCGGGAGCGGTGCTGATGTCCGTCCTGCTGTCCGTCCTCAGCCTGCTCGGGTTCATCGCCCTGACCGCCGGCACCGCGGTGTTCGTGGCGGCCGAATTCTCCCTCACCGCCCTCGAACGCAGCACCGTCGACGCGCACGCCCGCGACGGCGACCTGCGCGCACGCCAGGTTCAGCACGCCCACCGCACCCTGTCCTTCCAGCTCTCGGGCGCCCAACTCGGCATCACCATCACCACCCTGATCACCGGCTACCTCGCCGAACCGGTCCTCGCCCGGTTCCTCGACCCGTTGCTGCGCGCCGCCGGACTCGGCGCCGCCCTCGCCTCCGGCATCTCCCTGGCCCTGGCCCTGATCATCGCCACCTCGTTCTCGATGGTCTTCGGCGAACTCGTACCGAAGAACCTCGCCATCGCGCGGCCCCTGGCCACCGCCCGCGCCACCGCCGGCCTGCAGGCCGGGTTCTCGCTCGTGTTCAAATGGGCGATCCGCGGACTCAACGGCGCCGCCAACCGGATCGTGCGGCGCCTGGGTATCGAACCGGCCGAGGAACTGCGCTCGGCGCGCTCCCCGGAGGAACTCGGATCACTGGTGCGCGCCTCGGCGGAACGCGGCGCCCTCGACGAGAGCACGGCGCTGCTCGTGGGACGCTCGCTGCGTTTCGGGGAACGCACCGCCGAAGACCTCATGACCCCCCGCGTCACCATCGAGTCCCTCGACGTCCACGACACCGTCCTCGACCTCATCGACGCCTCGTCGCGCACCGGCTACTCCCGCTTCCCGGTCGTCGACGGCGATCTCGACGCCACCGTCGGCGTCGTCCACGTCAAACACGCGTTCACCGTGCCCGCGCGGCGCCGCGCCCACACCCAGCTGCACACTCTCGCCCGGCAGGTCCCCGTCGTGCCGTCCACCCTCGACGGGGACGCGGTCATGGAACGGGTCCGCTCCGACGGCATGCAGGTCGCGCTCGTCGTCGACGAATACGGCGGCACCGCCGGCATCGTCACCATGGAGGACCTGATCGAGGAGATCGTCGGCGACGTCCGCGACGAACACGACGAACCCGAGCCCGAAGCGCAGCGCGTCGAGCAGGGCTGGTCCTGCTCGGGCCTGCTGCGCATCGACGAGGTCGCCCACCTGACGGGATACCACGCACCGGACGGCGAATACGAGACGCTCGGCGGGCTGCTCCTCACCGAACTCGGGGAGATCCCCGAATCCGGCGACGAGGTGCTGCTGCCGCACCGGCCCGGCGACGCCGACCACCGCTGGCGTGCCCGGGTCCTCGACATGGACGGGCACCGCATCGACCGCGTCCTGCTCGTCCCCACCGAGCCTGCCGGTGAGGACGAGCACGCACCCGGCCGCGAGAACGGAGACCGGTGATGAACGACTGGCTCGCGGTGCTGCTCACCGTGCTGCTCCTCGCCGGCAACGCATTCTTCGTCGGTGCCGAGTTCGCCCTCATCACCGCGCGCCGCGACCGACTCGAAGCCCTCGTCGGGCAGGGCAAGAAACGCGCCCGCACCGTCATCGCCGCCGGGGAGCACCTGTCGCTGATGCTCGCCGGGTCCCAGCTCGGCATCACCATCTGCTCGATCCTGCTCGGCCGCGTCGGCGAACCGGCCATCGCCCACCTGATCGAAACACCCATGCACGCCCTCGGCGTGCCGGACTCCCTGCTGCACCCGATCGGCTTCGCACTCGCCCTCACGATCGTCGTGGTGCTGCACATCCTGCTCGGCGAGATGGTTCCGAAGAACATCGCCATCGCCGGACCGGAACGCTCGGCGATGCTGCTCGTACCGACCCACCTGCTGTTCATGAAGGTGGCCCGGCCACTGATCGCGTTCTACAACCTGTGCGCCAACCTCAGCCTGCGCCTGCTGCGGGTCGAACCGAAGGACGAACTGGACGTCACCGTCACCGAACTCGAACTGTCCGAGATGATCGGCGAATCCCGCTCGGAAGGACTGCTCGACGAGGAGGAACACCGGCGTCTGACCCAGGCCCTCCAGACCAGCGGACGGACCGTCGCGGACGTCACGATCCCCCTGTCCGGGGTCCGCACGGTCCCGCTCGGCCCGGCCGGCACCACACTCGGAGCTGTCGAGCAGGCCGTCACCGAGACCGGCTACTCCCGGTACCCGGCGGAGACCGCACACGGGGAACTGGCCGGCTACCTGCACCTGAAGGACGTCCTCGACCTCGTGCGCGACGAATCGGCAGGGCCGGACACCCTCATCGCGACCGCCGAGATCCGGCCCCTGCCGCCGGTGCCGGTCGACGCCCCCCTCGACGACGCGCTGTCGCTGCTGCGGCGCACCAGCGCCCACCTCGGCGGAGTCGTCGACGAGCACGGAACCGTGATCGGCATCGTCGCGCTCGAAGACCTCGTCGAACAGTTCGTCGGCACCGTGCGCGACACCACCCACCGGATGGCCGACCCCGGCCCGGGACCACGTCCGTGAACCTCCGCCCACCCGACACCCCGACGCGGCACAACAATCATTGCACCGTCGGTGCAGTCGATACCGGGGGGCAGCGGTGACCACCGTCCTCGAACCCGAGCACTGGCTGCCCCGCCGGGAGCGGCACCGCCACCGGCTGACGGCGCTGCTCGCCCCCTACCTCGACCAACGCGCGCACGGCACACCACACCCGGTGATCGACTTCCTGTTCACCTACTACAGCTACACGCCGTCCCAGCTCCTGCGCTGGCACCCCGGCTTCGGAACGACACTCACCGGCCCCGCATCCGCGGAGTACGCCTCCCTCCGGGGCTACCGGACCACCGGCGCCGGGGTCTCGGCCGACCCCGAACACCTCGCCCGCCGGCGCGACACCATCCGCTACGTCACCGACCTGCTCGAGGCCACGACCTCCCGTCCCGCGCACCTCGGCTGCTTCGGCCTGCACGAGTGGGCCATGGTGTACCGGACCGAGCCCGCCGACCTCCGCCACAGCGCCGTACCGCTGCGGCTCGGACACACCGGCACCGACGCCGTCGTCGAATCGTTGCAGCTGCGCTGCACGCACTACGACGCGTACCGGTTCTTCACCCCCGCCGCCGGCCCCCTCAATCTCGAACCCCTCACCCGCGACGACCAGATCCGGCGGGAGCAACCCGGGTGCCTGCACGCCGCCATGGACCTGTACAAGTGGTGCTACAAGCTCACCCCGCTGCTCGACTCGGACCTGACCGCCGACTGCTTCGAACTGGCCTACGCCGCCCGGGAACTCGACATGCGGGCCAGCCCCTACGACCTGAGCGACCACGGCTACCGGCCCATACGGATCGAGACACCCCGCGGCCGGGCAGAGTACGTCCGCGGACAGACGGAACTGGCCGACCGCTCCGCGCCACTGCGCGCGGTGCTGCTCGACCGGTGCCGCCGACTCCTCGACGCCGGCCGGGAGCACACCCACCGCTGAGCGGACACCGCCGCCTGCCCTCTCCCCGGGACGTCCCCGGCGCGCGGCGCGGCCCCCGCGGGGAGGGATATCCCTCCCCGGGTCTAGGCTGAAGTCTGGAGAGGCCACGAGCTGATGCTGTACGTCTCCGTCCTGGGTGAGCAGTCGATCACCGACGACACGACCGGCGCCGTCGTGACGCGGTCCCCTCGCGGCACGACCCTGGTCGCCTTCCTCGCCCTCCACGCCGGAGTTGCACAGCCCCGCCAGCTCATCGCCCCCCTGTTCTGGCCCGACTCGACAACCGCCCAGGCCCTGACCAACCTGCGCCGCGAACTGCACCACCTGCGCCGTGCCCTCGAAGACGACCCGGCCGTCGAGGTGACCTCCCGGGATCTGTGCTGGCGCGACACCGAGACCAGCCGGGTGGACCTACGGACCTTCACCGTCGAGTACCAGGCCGCCCGGGCGGCCGCGACCAGCGGCGACGACGAGGCGGCGCTGCGGCACGCCACCACCGCGCTCGCCGAATACCGCGGCCCCCTGCTGCCCGGCATGTACGACGACTGGATCCTCGAGGCCCGATCGGATCTCGAACGGCACTGCGTCGACCTGTGCGATCTGCTGTGCCGGCTCCGGACGCGCACCGGCGACCTCCCCGGGGCGATCGACGCCGTCCGCCGCCGGATCCACCTCCGACCCCTGGAAGAGAGCGGGTACCGCACCTTGATGACCCTGCAGGCCGAGCACGGCGACCGCGCCGGCGCAGTGAGCACCTATCACCGCTGCGCCGCCGTCCTCGAACGTGAACTCGGGCTGGCACCTGACCCGGCGACGCGCACCCTCGCCGACCGCCTGCTCGCCCCCGCGGACCCCACCGCGACCGCCCGCCCCATCGCCGGACCGGCGGCCGAGCGGCCCGGACTCGCCGCCCCGACACTCGTCGGACGCACACGCGAACTCCGTCGGCTGCACGAGACGTGGCGCACGGCGGCCGCCGGGCACCCCACCCTCGTCCTCGTCACCGGCGGCGCCGGCGTCGGCAAGACCCGCCTGGTCGCCGAGATCGCCGACAGCGCCCGCGCACAACCCGCGGCGGTGGTGGCCGGCACCCAATGCTTCGGAACGTCCGGACGGCTCGCCCTGGCCCCGGTAGCGGACTGGCTCCGTACCCCCGCGGTGCAGCCCGCGCTCACCGCGCTCGACCCGATCTGGCGCGCCGAGGTCGACAGGCTCGTACCGTCCGGCGCGGCCCGCCCGGAACCCGGCGCCGGCGTCCGAGCGATGGTCGACGCCTGGCAGCGCCTCCGGTTCTTCGAAGGCCTGGCGCGGGCGCTGATCGGCGGCGGCCGCCCCGTGTTGCTGACCCTCGACAGCATCCAGTGGTGCGACCCGGAGACGCTGACGTTCCTGACGTTCTGCCTGTCCCTGACACCCGACGCGCCCCTGATGGTGGCCGCGACAGCCCGCACCGACGACACCGACGAGAACCGGGACCTCGAGCAATGGGCAGACCGGATGCGGACCGCCGGTCTGCTCGCCGACCTGCCACTGCAGCCCCTGGGGGCCTGCGGCACCGCCCGCCTGGCCGAAACGCTCGGGGGGCGCCCGCTCGACCCGCAGGACGCCGAACTACTGCACGCGACCACCGGTGGCTTCCCCCTCTACATCATCGAAGCGATGCGCAGCGGACCGGGCGTCGCCCCCGCCGGCCGCCTGGCCGACGTGCTGCACGACCGGATCGGGCAGGTGAGCCCCGCCGCACGGGACGTCGCCGGACTCGCCGCGGCGGTAGGCCGCGACTTCACCCTCGACCTGCTCACCGAGGCCAGCGACCTCGACACCGACGCCGTGGTGCGCGCCGTCGACGAGCTGTGGCAACGCAGAATCCTGCGACAGTTCCGCGACGGCTACGACTTCTCCCACGACCTGCTCCGCGACGCCGCCTACGCCCGGATCAGCCCGCCCAGGCGCTGGCTGCTGCACCGCCGTCTCGCGCAGAGCCTCGAACTGCTGCACGCCGACGACTACGACAGCGTCTCGGCGCAACTCGCCGAGCAGTACGCCCGCGGGGGACGACCGGACCGGGCAGTGACCTACTACCGTCGCGCGGCCGATGTCGCCTCGAGCACCTTCGCCCACACCGAGGCGATCCGACTGCACAAGAAGGCACTCGCCATCGCTCGCACCCAACTCGAGGGGCGCGACGCCGCCGTACAGGAACTCGCCGTCCGCGAAGAGATGGCGGCGCCGCTCAACGCACGATACGGCTACTCCTCCCCCGAACTGCAGCAGACCCTCGAGCGCTCGATCCGGCTGGCCGAGTCCCTCGGCCGCAAGGACTCCCTCCTGGCGGGCCTCGTCGGCCTCTGGTCGTCGCGGTTCGTGCAGGGAAACATCGCCGGCGCCCACGAGGTCGCGACCCGCGCACTGACTCTCGTCGACCCCGGCTCCCCGCTGCGCGGGTCGGCCCACTTCGCATTCGCCGGGTCCGCGGTCGAGCTCGGCCGCCCCGAGGAGGCGCTCCACCACTTCGACCGTGCGGCCGCACTGACCCGGGGCGCTCCCTCGTTGACCGTCGGCACCCGGCCCGACGTGCACGGCAGCGCCTGGGCGGCCCACGCCCACTGGCTGCTCGGCCACAACGACGCCGCCCTGAGCTGCTGCAACGAGGCTGTCCGGCTGGCCCAAACGATCGATCATCCTTACAGCCTGGCCGTCGCCCTGGCCTACAGCGGCATCACCCACCACCTGCGCACAGACCCCGCCGCCCTCGACGCCGCCGTCGCGGAACTGACCGACCTGTGCATCCGGTACGGATTCGCCTACTACAGCGAGTGGGCGCTGATTCTCGGCGGGTGGTCCCGCGGCGGCGAGGCCGGCCTCGTGCAGATGCGGCGCGGCATCGACACGCTCCGCTCGGCCGGTTCGTTCGCCCGGATGCCGTATTGGCTCTCGCTGCTCGCCGACCTGTCGGTGCGGGAAGGGGAACCCGGCGCTGCCCGGGCCGCGCTCGATGCCGCGATAGTCGCCGGACAGGCCCGCGACGACCTGTGGTGGCTGCCCGAGGTGATGCGGATGCGCGCGGCGCACGACGACCACGTCGCCGCGATCGTGCGACTGCGTGCCGCCGCCCGGACCGCGGCCGCCCACGGCAGTGCCGCCCTGCTCCGGCGCTGCGCGCGGGACCTCGCCGAACACGGCGTCGACCTGCCGCTCCCGGGCGTTCCCCCGGCCCGGTGACCGGCGGCGCGCACCCGAACGCTGCGCGAACGCCCTCTTCCTAGGGTCGACGGTACAACGCCCGCACCGGCGAGCGACCGACCCGAGAGGGGCTTTCGTGACCACCATTTCGACCCGGCCGGCCGGCGCGGTGCCGTACGACGACCTGGCCGCGGCACTGCGCGGCGACCTGATCACCCCCGGCGACACCCGTTACGACACGGCGCGTGCCGTCTACAACGGCATGATCGACAAACATCCCGCGGCGATCGCACGCTGCCGGGACGCCGCCGACGTCGTTTCCTGCGTCCGCTTCGGCCGCGCCCACGCGCTCACCCTGGCCGTGCGCGGCGGCGGGCACAACGCCGGCGGTCTCGGCGTGTGGGACGACGCGCTCGTCGTGGACTTGTCCCTGATGCGCAGCACCACAGTCGATCCGGCACACCACACCGTCCGCGTCGACGGCGGATGCACCTGGGGCGACGTCGACCACGCCACGGTCGCCTTCGGCATGGCCACCCCGTCCGGCTTCCTCTCGTCCACGGGCGTGGGCGGGCTGACCCTCGGTGGCGGCATCGGCTACCTCTCCCGGCGCTTCGGGCTGACCGTCGACAACCTTCTGTCCGCCGACGTGGTCCTCGCCGACGGCAGGCTCGTGACGGCCGACGAGAGCTCGCACAGCGACCTGTTCTGGGCGCTGCGCGGCGGCGGCGGGAACTTCGGCGTCGTCACCTCCTTCACCTTCCGCTGCCACGACATCGGGGAGGCCGGCATGATCGTCGGCGGCCCGGTGCTCTACGACCTCGCCGACACCGCCGACGTCATGCGCTGGTACCGGGAGCTGCTGCCGGCGCTCCCGGAGGAACTCAGCGGCTGGATCGCGCTGCTCACCGTCCCACCCGCCGCCCCGTTCCCCGAGGACCTCTGGGGCCGCAGGTGCTGCGGCATCGTCTGGTGCTACACCGGACCACACGCCAAGGCCGACGAGGTGCTCGACCCCATCCGGACCTACGGCTCGCCGCTGCTGGTCGGCCTGCACGACATGCCGTTCACCGTCCTGCAGAGCGCGTTCGACGCCCTCTACCCGCCCGGCCTGCAGTGGTACTGGCGGGCGGACTTCTTCGACGAGATCACCGACGCCGCAATCGACGTGCACTGCAGGTACGGGCCGCAGCTACCGACCGGTCACTCCACCATGCACCTCTATCCCATCGACGGCGCCACCAGCCGCGTCCCCGAGGACGCGACCCCGTTCGCGTACCGGGGCGGCGGATGGGCGGGGGTCATCGTCGGCGTCGACCCCGACCCCGCCAACGCCGGCCTCATCACCCGGTGGGCTCGCGACTACTGGGAACAGCTGCACCCGACCTCCGCCGGCGGCGCCTACGTCAATTTCCTGATGAGCGAGGGCCAGGACCGGGTCGAGTCCGCCTACCGCGGCAACTACGACCGGCTCACCCGGATCAAGCGCCGCTACGACCCGGACAACGTCTTCCACGTCAACCAGAACATCCGGCCCGCCGCGGCCGAACGGTAGCCCGGAACCGTACCCGCCCGGAGAGGAACGGACTATGCCCACGCACAGGCTGGAAGCGGACTATCTGGTGATCGGCTGCGGCGCGGCCGGCATGGCGTTCGCGGACGCATTGATCACCGATTCCGACACCGACGTCGTCATGGTGGACCGGCGTCACGCCCCGGGCGGGCACTGGAACGAGGCCTACCCGTTCGTGCGGCTGCACCAGCCGTCCGCGTACTACGGCGTGAACTCGCTGCCGCTCGGGACGGACGTCATCGACCGCACCGGCCCGAACCGAGGCATGTACGAACAGGCGAGCGCACCGGAGATCTGTGCATACTTCGACCGTGTCATGCGCAGCAATCTGCTGACATCCGGAGCGGTGCGCTACTTCCCCATGAGCGAATACGTCGGTGACCATCGCTTCGTCTCCCGGATCTCCACCGACCGGTACGAGGTGGAGGTCCGCACCGCCCTCGTCGACGCCACCTACCTCGAGCCTGCGATACCCGCCACGTTCACACCACCGTTCGACGTGGCCCCCGGCGTCCGCTGCGTCCCCGTCGACGCCCTTGCGCGCGTGGCCGAACCGCCCGAACGGTACGTGATCATCGGGGCGGGCAAGACCGCGATGGACGCGTGCCTGTGGCTGCTGCAGCTCGGCCTGCCCCCGGACGCGATCCAGTGGGTCAAACCCCGGGAGGCGTGGCTGCGCAACCGACGGTTCGCCCAGGGCGGTGAACTGGTCGACGACTTGATCGAGGGACTGGCCCGGCAGATGGAAGCCGCCGCCCGGGCGAGGACGCCGGCCGAGCTGTTCGCCCGGCTCGAGGCGAGCGAACAGCTGCTGCGCGTCGACGAGCACGTCCTCCCCACCATGTACAAGGGGCCGACCGTCAGCACCGCCGAACTCGAGCAGCTCCGCCGCATCGAGGACGTCGTCCGGCTCGGGCACGTGCGACGCATCGAACACGACACGATCGTGCTCGACCACGGAACGATCCGTACCGGGCCCGGTCACCTCCACGTCCACTGCGCCGCCCCGGGCCTGAACCCGGCACCGGCCGTCCCGATCTTCGAGGAGGGCCGTATCACGTTGCAGCCCGTCCGCACGGGGCTCGTCCCGTTCAATGCCGCCCTCGTCGGATTCGTGGAGGCCACCGGCCGGGACCCGGCCGAGAAGAACCGGCTCTGCCCACCGAACCGGCTACCGGACGTCCCCCTCGACTGGATCCGCGGAACGCTCGTCGAGACGAACGCCGAGTACGCATGGTCGAAGGAACCGGACATGGCGGACTGGCTCGAGCGTTCCCGCCTCAACACGTCCCGGGGACTCCGGCACCGCGCCGACCGGCCCCTCGTCCGGGAAGCGACGAGACGATTCGCCACGCACGTCCGGCCCGCCCTCGCCAACCTCACCGGACTGCTCGACGACGCCCGGCAGGCGGCGTGACTGCGCGGCCGCCCGGCCCGCCCGGCCCGCCCGGGCGGGCCGGGGTCGCGGACCACCCCGTATGATCTGAGCGATTGCGGCTACTCGCCGATCACGATCGAGACCGCTTCCGGGCGCGCACAGTACGCCCGCGAGCGGTCGGCGCTCACCATCGCGCCGCGGCCCTGGAGAGGAGCTGCTGAATCGATGTACCGCCCCGGCGGCGGGTCGAACCGGCCTGCCCGAAACTACCGGCGGGTAACGTGAGTGCTGTTCGTCGTGCTGCCCGTCGGCGCCGCCGACGCGAGCGCACAGGTCCCGGAAAGAGTGAGGCAGGTAATGACTGAACGCGTGCAAGTCGGTGGACTCCAGGTCGCCAAGGTGCTCTACGACTTCGTCGTCGACGAGGCGATCCCCGGCACCGGGGTGGACGCGGCCGAGTTCTGGGCCGGCGCGGACAAGGTGATCCACGATCTCGCCCCCCGCAACCGCGCCCTGCTCGCCACGAGGGACGAGCTGCAGGCACAGATCGACACCTGGCACCGCGACCGCAAGGGCCAGGCGCACGACGCCGCGGCCTACAAGGCGTTCCTCCAGGACATCGGCTACCTCGTCCCCGAGCCCGCCGACTTCCAGGTCACCACCGCAGGCGTCGACGCCGAGATCGCCACCACCGCCGGACCGCAGCTGGTGGTGCCGGTTCTCAACGCCCGCTTCGCCCTCAACGCCTCCAACGCCCGCTGGGGCTCGCTCTACGACGCCCTCTACGGCACCGACGCCATCTCCGAAGAAGGCGGCGCCGAGAAGGGCACCGGCTACAACAAGGTGCGCGGCGACAAGGTCATCGCCTGGGCCCGCGACTTCCTCGACACCGCCGCCGCCCTCGCCACCGGCTCGCACACCGACTCCACCCGGTACTTCGTCGACGGCGCCGAGCTGAAGATCGAACTCGGCGACGGCACGACCACCACCCTGGCCCAGCCGGAGAAGTTCGCCGGCTACCTCGGCGACAAGACCGCCCCTACCGCGGTGCTGCTGCGCAACCACGGCCTGCACGTCGAAATCCAGATCGACCCGGATTCCCCGATCGGCAGCACCGACGCCGCCGGGGTGAAGGACGTCGTCCTCGAATCCGCGGTCACCACCATCATGGACTTCGAAGACTCGGTCGCCGCCGTCGACGCCGAGGACAAGGTCATCGGCTACCGCAACTGGCTCGGCCTCAACCGCGGCGACCTCGCCGAGGAGATCTCCAAGGGCGGCAAGTCCTTCACCCGCTCCCTCGACGCCGACCGCGTCTACACCGCCCCCGACGGCTCCGACCTCACCCTGCACGGCCGATCGCTGCTGTTCGTCCGCAACGTCGGTCACCTCATGACCAACCCCGCCGTGCTCGACTCCGAGGGCAACGAGGTCCCCGAGGGCATCCTCGACGCGCTGATCACCAGCCTCGCCGCCGTGCACGGCCTGTCCGTCGGCAACGCGACCGGGCCGCTGATCAACTCCCGCACCGGCTCGATCTACATCGTCAAGCCCAAACAGCACGGCCCCGAAGAAGTCGCCTTCACCACCGAACTGTTCGGCCGGGTCGAAGAGGTCCTGGGCCTGCCGGCCAACACCCTCAAGGTCGGCATCATGGACGAGGAACGCCGCACCACCGTCAACCTGAAGGCCTGCATCAAGGAAGCCAGCGAACGCGTGGTGTTCATCAACACCGGCTTCCTCGACCGCACCGGCGACGAGATCCACACCTCCATGGAGGCCGGCGCCATGGTCCGCAAGGCCGAGATGAAGAAGCAGAAGTGGATCTCGGCCTACGAGGACTGGAACGTCGACACCGGCCTCGCGTGCGGGCTGCAGGGCAAGGCCCAGATCGGCAAGGGCATGTGGGCGATGACCGACCTCATGGCCGACATGCTCGAACAGAAGATCGGCCAGCCCCGCGCCGGCGCCAACACCGCCTGGGTGCCCTCGCCCACCGGCGCCACCCTGCACGCCACCCACTACCACCAGGTCGACGTGTTCGCCGTGCAGGACGAGCTGAAGGGCACGCGCCGCGCCACCGTCGACGACATCCTCACCATCCCGCTCGCCCCGTCCACCGACTGGAGCGACGAGGAAAAGCGTGAGGAGCTCGACAACAACTGCCAGTCCATCCTCGGCTACGTCGTGCGGTGGATCTCCCAGGGCGTCGGCTGCTCGAAGGTGCCCGACATCCACGACATCGCCCTCATGGAGGACCGCGCCACCCTGCGCATCTCCAGCCAGCTGCTCGCCAACTGGATCCACCACGGCATCGTCACCGCCGACGACGTCGTCGGCGCCCTGCAGCGCATGGCACCGGTCGTCGACCGGCAGAACGCCGGCGACCCGACCTACCTGCCGATGGCCCCGGACTTCGACTCCAGCATCGCCTTCCAGGCCGCCAAGGAACTGATCCTCGAAGGCACCACCCAGCCCAGCGGCTACACCGAGCCGATCCTGCACCGGCGCCGCCTCGAATTCAAGGCCGCCCACGGCCGCCGAGCCTGACCCCCAGCCACGGCCCCCGATCCACGGTGGATCGGGGGCCGTGGCGTCTCACAGCCGATCACTAGACTCCGGGAACGACGGCGGGCAGACACGACGACAGGCAGGAAACACGTGGGTCGACATCGCGGAACGGGCGGCGCCAGAGGTGTGAGCAAGGGCCCGATCGTTGCCGTCGCCGTGGCACTCGTCCTCGTCCTCGCCGTCGTCGGCTGGTTCCGCCTGCGCGAACGCATCGACGAGCAGGCGACCGAAGCCGCACAGACCTGCGTCGAAGGTGACGCGCTTCTCGACGTCGCCGCGGATCCCGCCGTCGCCCCCACACTGACCGCCCTCGCCGCCCGCTGGGTCACCGACACCCGCCCGGTCGTCCGCGACCACTGCATCGACGTGCGCGTCACCGCCGTCGCCACCACCCCGGCCACCACCGCCCTCACCGCCGCCGCAGACGCCTCAGCCGCCGACCCCCGCTGGGACCCCGCCCTCGGGCCCCCACCCGCCCTCTGGGTCCCCTTCAGCAGCGACGCCACCGCGCGCGCGGCACAGGCCCTCGACGGACGGTCCCGCTCCCTCGCCACCTCCCCGATCGTGCTGGCCGTCCCCACCGCACTCGGGCGTGCCCTCGACGCCGCAAACACCGCATGGCGTCAGCTGCCCTCCCTCCAGTCCGACGGCAGCATCCTCGCCGGTCTGGGCCTCGACGGCTGGACCGGCCTCCGTCTCGCCCTGCCCACCGGCCCCGACGCCGACGCCACCACACCCGCCCTCGAGGCCGTCGCCGCCGCAGTCACCGACGCCGGACCCGGCCCCCTGACCGCCGAACAAGCCGCCTCCCCGGCAACCACCTCCGCGGTCGGGACCCTCGCGCTCGGCGCCGACGCCCTCGGAGCCGGCGCCGGACCGACCACCGCCGCAGCCCTGGACACCCTCGCCGACGCGCCCGGCGCCGACGGCACGGTGCACGCCGTACCGATCACCGAGCAACAGCTGCACACAGCAGTCACGTCCGGCGGCGCCGCCGGCCTCGCCGAATTCGTCCCCACCGGTCCCACTCCCACCGCCGACTTCCCCGCCGCCGTGGTCGACGCCCCGTGGGTCGACGAGACGCTCTCGCGCGCCGCCGCCGAACTGACCGGCTATCTCCGCGAACCCGCCGCCGCCCGCGCCCTGGCCGACGCCGGTTTCCGGGTCGACGGTCAGCCCGCACCCCGTAGCGACGCGGTGCCCTTCCCCCGCATCGAACAGACCCTGAACCGCGCCGACCCGGCCGTGGCCGACATCCTCCTGGACCACCGGCGCGCACCGGTGGCACCCCGCACCACCACGATCCTTCTCGACACCTCCACGTCCATGGGAACCGTCGAAGGCGACGACACCCGTCTCGCCCACCTCGCCGCCGCCCTGGACCAGCACGTGGACCGGTCACCGGACGCCTCGAACCTCGCCCTGTGGGTCTTCGCCGACGACCTCGACGGCACCACCCCGTACCGCACCACGGTGGCACGCGGCGCACTCACCGCGGACCACCGCACCGCTCTGACCACCGCCCTGAGCGGCACCCGTACCACCGACGGTTCCGCCGTCTACCGGTCCCTGGCCGCCGCCTACGTCGACGCCGTCCGAAACTTCACGCCTGGGCAGCCCAACTCCGTCCTCCTGATCACCGACAGTGCCAACGACGACGACACCACCCGCCAGCGCATCCTCGACCTCGTCACCGCCGCCGGCGACCCCGACCGGCCCGTCCGGATCGACGTCGTGACCCTCGGCGACGACACCGACCGCAACACCCTGCAGACCCTCGCCGACCGCACCGGCGGCGCGCTCGTCTCCGTCACCACGACCGACGGGCCCGAACTCGCCCCCGCCCTCCGAAAGCTGATGTCCTGACACCGTGATCCGGCTACTCGTCGCGGGGACGTTCCTCGCCCTCGTCACCTTCTGGCTCCACCGCCGCCTCGTCCGTGCCCCCGGTCTGCGCGGGCGCGCGGCGATCGCCGCGAACACCGCGCTCGGCGTCCTCCTCGTCGTCGCGCTGATCGGTGCGCAGAGCGGCACCTCACTCGACCCGCGCTGGGCCCGCCCGTTCGGATTCCTCGGCTGGACCTGGCTCGCAGTAGTGCTGTACCTGGTCCTCGGCACGCTCCTGATCGGGATCGTGTCCCTCGCAGCGCGAGCGGTACGCCGCTTCCGTCGAGACGCCGCCCATCCGCCGGATTCTTCCCGGCGGCGCGCTCTGCAGGTCGCGACGGGCGCGCTGACCGTCGCAGCGGTCGCCGCCGTCGGCTACGGCACGGTCGAGGCCGCTCGGCCCCGGCTCGTGCACACCCGGATCCCGCTGCGCCGGCTCCCGGCCGGATTCGACGGGCTGCGCGTCGCCCTCGTCACCGACCTGCACGTCGGCCCGTCCCGCGGCCGCGAGTTCACCCGCCGCGCAGTGGACCTCGTGAACGCACAGCGGCCGGACCTGATCGTGCTCGGCGGAGACCTCACCGACGGCACCATCGCCCTCGTCGGACCCGACCTGGCGCCTCTCGCGGACCTGCGTGCCCCGCTCGGGGTCTACGGCGTCAGCGGAAATCACGAGTACTACGCCGACGACGCGATGTCCTGGCTGGATTTCTGGGAAACCCTCGGTGTACGCACCCTCCGCAACGAGCGAGTGACCCTCGAGCGCGGCGGCGACGCGATCGATCTCGCCGGCATCCACGACTATTCGGCGCCGGCCCCGAACGACGCGGACCTGACCGCGGCACTGCAGGACCGCGATCCCGAACGCTTCGTTCTCCTGGCCGCCCACCAGCCTCGCCACGTGTTCGAGGCGCGCGAGCACGGCATCGATCTGCAGTTGTCCGGGCACACGCACGGCGGACAGATGTGGCCGCTCGGATACGTCGTGCCCCTGCAGCAGCCGACGGTGACGGGTCTCGACCGGTTCGGAGACACGCTCGTCTACACCTCCCGCGGTACCGGTGCCTGGGGGCCGCCGGTCCGCATCGCCACCCCTCCGGAAGTGGCGATTCTCGAACTGACCGTAGGGACCGTCTGACCGTCCTCGAGTTTGGGGTCGGGTGTTGGAGGGTTGCCGTTCCGAGATGTTCGGTTATTTAATATGTTCCGTATGGCTCGGAATATTTTGGTCTGATTCTCGGGGGTGAGCCGCTCCGGCGGCTCACCCCCGAGAACTCACTCAGCTGCTGTACGCCTCCAACGGCGGGCACGAGCACACGAGGTTCCGATCCCCGTACGCCCCGTCGATGCGTCGCACCGCGGGCCACACCTTCGCGCGGGTCTGCCCCAGTGGATACACCGCGATCTCACGGCTGTAGGGGTGGATCCATTCCCCCACCAGGCACTGGGCGGTGTGCGGCGCCCCGCGCAGCGGGTTGTCGTCCATCGGCCACTCCCCTGCCCCGACGCGGTCGATCTCGCCGCGGATGGCGATCATCGCGTCGATGAACGCATCGAGCTCGGACAGGTCCTCGCTCTCGGTGGGTTCGACCATGAGGGTGCCCGCAACGGGGAAGCTCATGGTGGGTGCGTGGAAGCCGTAATCCGCCAGACGCTTGGCGACGTCGTCCACCGTGACGCCCGTGTCCTTCGTCAGGGGCCGCAGATCGAGGATGCACTCGTGCGCCACCATGCCGTTCTCACCCGTGTACAGGACGGGAAAGTACTCGTCGAGCCGGCGCGCGATGTAGTTCGCCGACGCGATCGCGGTCAGCGAGGCCCGCCGCAGGCCCTGCGCCCCCATCAGCTTGATGTACGCCCACGTGATCGGGAGGATGGACGCCGATCCGAACGGCGCCGCCGACACCGGTCCGCCCCCGCCGAGCCCCGGCTCCGCCGGGTGTCCGGGCAGGAACGGCACCAGGTGTGCGCGCACGCCGATCGGCCCCACCCCGGGACCGCCCCCGCCGTGCGGAATGCAGAACGTCTTGTGCAGGTTCAGATGACTCACGTCGCCGCCGAACTTGCCGGGTCGTGCCAGACCGACGAGAGCGTTCAGGTTGGCCCCGTCGATGTACACCTGACCACCGGCGTCGTGCACGGCGCCGCAGATGTCGGCGATCTCGTGTTCGTAGACGCCGTGGGTCGACGGGTACGTGATCATGATCGCGGCGAGACGTTCGGCGTGATCGGCGATCTTCGCACGCAGATCGTCGAGGTCCACGTCACCGTTCGAACGGCACGCGACGACCTCCACGCGCATACCGGCCATGACCGCGGAGGCCGCGTTGGTACCGTGCGCGCTCGACGGGATCAGGCAGGTGTCGCGGTGCTCGTCGCCCCGGCTCAGATGGTAGTGGCGGATGGCCAGAAGCCCGGCGTACTCGCCCTGGCTGCCGGCGTTCGGCTGCAGGCTCACCGCGTCGTACCCGGTCACCGCGGCAAGCCACCCTTCCAGGTCCGCGATGAGCCGGCGGATGCCTGCGGTCTGATCCGCGGGGGCGAACGGATGCAGCGCCGAGAATCCGGGCCAGGTGATCGCCTCCATCTCGGCGGCGGCATTGAGTTTCATCGTGCACGAACCCAGCGGGATCATGGTGCGGTCGAGCGCGAGGTCCATGTCCGACAGGCGGCGCAGGTACCGCATCATCGCGGTCTCGGTACGGTACCGGGTGAACGCCTCGTGCTCCAGGTACGCGCTCGTGCGCGCGAGGTGCCGGGGAAGGGCGGGCGCGGCTTCCGCCGCGGTGTCCTCCGCCCCGAACGCGGCAACAACTGCAGCCACATCGGCCTCGCTGGTCGCCTCGTCGCACGAGACCCCTACCTGGTCGTCGTCGACCCGCCGGACGTTGATGCCGGCCTCGAGCGCCGCCGCGACCACCGCGTCGGCGCGGCCGGGAACGCGGACCAGAACGGTGTCGAAGAAGCTGTCGTGCACCACGTCGATGTCGGCGGCTCGCAGCGACGCGGCGAGCCGGGCGGCCTGGCCCGCCACGCGGGTCGCGATCCCGGCCAGGCCTTCGGCGCCGTGGTACGACGCGTACATCGCGGCGAGGACCGCGAGAAGCACCTGCGCGGTGCAGATATTGCTGGTCGCCTTCTCGCGGCGAATGTGCTGCTCACGCGTCTGCAGCGCCAGCCGGTACGCCGGCGCACCGTCGGCGTCGACCGAGACACCGACGAGCCGGCCAGGCAGGTTGCGGGCATGGGCGGCGTGCACCGCGAGATAGCCGGCATGCGGCCCGCCGAATCCCATGGGCACGCCGAACCGCTGGGTGGTGCCGAAGCATACGTCCGCGCCCTGTTCACCGGGCGGGGTGAGCAGCGTCAGGGCCAGCAGGTCCGCCCCCACCGCCACGAGGGCGCCACGCTCGTGCGCCGCCTCGACGAGGGGACCCGCGTCGAACACCCGGCCGGAGGCACCCGGGATCTGCAGGATCACGCCGAAGAACTCCCCCTCGGGCAGACCGTCGTCGACGAGATTCGCGGTGACGATCTCGATTCCCAGGGGTTCCGCGCGGGTCGCGAGGACCGCCGCGGTCTGGGCGAACACGTCGGTGTCCACGACGACCCGCGTGCTCCGGCACTTGCGGTTGGCGCGCGCGAGCAGCGTCATCGCCTCCGCGGCGGCGGTCGCCTCGTCCAGCATCGACGAGTTGGCGACCTCCATGCCGGTCAGGTCCGAGACCATGGTCTGGAAGTTGAGGAGGGCCTCGAGGCGCCCCTGGCTGATCTCCGGCTGGTACGGGGTGTATGCCGTGTACCAGGCGGGATTCTCGATGATGTTGCGCAGCAGGACCGGCGGAGTCAGCGTGCCGTAGTACCCCTGACCGATCATCGACGTCGCGACGGTGTTCTGCCCGGCGAGTTCCTGCAGGGCCTTCAGCACCTCGTGTTCCGACAGCGGCGCGTCGAGCGACTCGAGTCCGTCCGCGACCCCGTCGGTCCGCGCGTCGAGGATCCCGGCGGGCACCGCCTTCGCGGCCAGTTCGTCGAGGGATTCGACGCCGACGACGTCGAGAATGCGGCGCAGTCCCGCCGCGTCGGGGCCGACGTGGCGGTCGGCGAAGGTGTGGGTGGCAGCATCGGTCATCGCGACTCCCTGAGGTCGGAGGTCCGCATCCGGGCAAGGGTCGCACGGTGCGTGTCCTCCCCCTCTGTCGCGAGCTCGTCGAGCGAGCGCCTGAGAGATTCGGTACCGGAACGAGCCGGCCCTTTCCCCGTGGGCGGGTGGGTGCTCCCACCGCTTTCCAGAGACGTCGGTGCCCGTACGGTCCTCGATGCCTGAGAGATTGACGGGGAGGTGCTGCTCCTTCGGCGCCCGGAACAGGTCCGGAACTCTCCCGCACGGCGGCGACGTATCCCCGATTCTAGGGCACCGGGGGGCCGCGGAACACGGAGGTCGCGGGCGTTTCCTGTGACGAGCGTCTACCCGATCCGCCGATTGACGCGTTCGCGGCGGCGAGAGGCCAGTTCGTCCTCGGGTCGCTGTTCCACGTTGCCACCGTCCGCGCGCTCAGCCGGGAAGTCGGCGATGCTGCCGGTCAGCTCCCGCATGGCACCGCTCACCGCGATCCCGAACACTCCCTGCCCGCCCTGCAGTAAATCGACCACCTCTTCCGGGGAGGTGCACTCGTACACAGTCGTGCCGTCGGAGAACAGGGTGATCTTCGCCAGGTCCCGCACTCCGCGTTCGCGGAGGTGGTCGACCGCCACCCTGATGTTCTGCAGCGAGATGCCCGTGTCGAGCAGACGCTTGACGATCTTCAGGACGAGGATGTCCTTGAACGAGTAGAGCCGTTGGCTGCCCGAGCCGGCCGCGCCCCGGATGGACGGAACGACCAGGTTGGTCCGCGCCCAGTAGTCGAGCTGGCGGTAGGTGATGCCGGCGATCTGACAGGCGATGGGCACGCGGTAGCCGACGAGCTCGTCGGGCACCGAATCGTCCGGGAACAGACCCGGCTGCATCTCGTCGGCATCGAGAGCTGCCCGCGACGGGGCATCGCGGTCGACGGCGTCGAAGCTGAGCTGCTGTCCCTGCGGCCGATCTCCCACTGTTGTGACTCCCTCTCGCGTGCACAGGCGTGCCCTGGAACGAACGACGGGCGGATCCCCACCCCCATCCGGTCGTCGAGCGCTCGCGTGACCCACCGAGTCGATCCGTAGCGATTCACTCAGCGTACGCCCCGTACGAAAAGTTGGGCAGCAACACGCCGACCGGACGACGACCTTCCGGTTCCGCGTCACACTCGCGGCGCGCGTCCCGGCCGTCGGGGCCGGAAGTCGCGACAGAACCTCGGCGGCGTTCGACGATCAGCCGTCCGTCGCCTTGAAGTCGTCGGGGGAGACGGATTCGAGAAACTCCTTGAACTTCTCGACCTCGTCCTCCCGCTCATCCGGCATGACGAGGCCCGCTTCCGCCAGCACCGGTTCCTCCACGAAGACCGGCGCGCCGATGCGCAAGGCTACAGCGACCGCGTCGGAGGGGCGGGACGACACGCGCAGACCGCCGTCGAAGACGAGATCGGCGTAGAACGTCCCCTCCTTGAGATCCACGATCCGGACTTCTTCGAGGGTACGGCCGAAGGCATCGACCAGATTCTTGATCAGGTCGTGCGTCAACGGCCGGACCGGCTCGACACCCTGCTGTTCCAGTGCGATCGCCGTGGCTTCCATCTGGCCGATCCAGATCGGCAGGTACCGATCTCCGTCGACCTCGCGCAGCAGCAGGACAGGCTGATTCTGCGGTTGCTCGACCCGGATCCCCACTACTCGCATCTCGCTCATCGAGCCGCCTCCCATCCCTGCTGTGCGACGGTGGCGAACCGTCCGCCGATATCCCCCTGAATTCTAGTGCCAAACGCGCCGTCGTCGAGGTCGACGCCCGCCGCTCACCGATCCAGAGCGCCCCGGACGGCGGCCTTGACGAGGCATGTGTGCATCGTCAACGACAGCGCGGCCAGTTCCCGTACCATCTCCTCGGCCCGAGCACGCGCACCGACGTCCCGGCCCTTTGCCACCGGACCCGCGATCTGCGCCACCAGGCCCGCCTCCCGGTCGGCCGCGAGCTTGAACGCACGCAGGTGCCGAACCTCGAGGCCGAACTCGGACATGGCCTTGGCGGTGCGCGCCAGCAGCACCGCATCCTCGTCGAAGAAGCCGGCCGCGCCGGGCACGATGAGCCCGGCGCGGATCAGCTCCGTCAGGAAGGACGACTCGATGCCCGCCCGCCCGCACAGGTCGTCCCGGCTGATCCGCACCTCCCGGTCCGTGCGCAGATCCTCCGGGGACACCTGCCCCGGCGCCACGGCCAGGGTCCGGGGCCGCTTCGGGCGACCCTCCACCGAGCCCACCGTCGCGACACCGCGGTCGATCGCCTCGAGCTGTTCCTTGATCACCTTCAGCGGCAGGTACTGGTCCCGTTGCGCGGTCAGTACGTACCGCAGACGCTCACAGTCCGCGATCGAGAAACGGCGATAACCCGACGGGGTGCGTTCCGGACTGATCAGTCCCTCGGATTCGAGGAAACGGATCTTCGAGATCGTCACGTCCGGAAACTCGGGCCGGAGCCGATCGAGCACGGAGCCGATCGACATCCCCCCCGGTGACGGCTGGCGGGCAGCGGTCATCAGCTACCCGTGCCCTGCGAACCCCGCGGGCCGGTGAGGAACACCAGCCGGAACTTCCCGATCTGCACCTCGTCGCCGTTCGCGAGAACGGCCGAGTCGACCGGCTCGCGGTTGACGTAGGTTCCGTTCAGGCTTCCCACATCGACGACCTGGAACTCGCCCTCGTCCTGGCGGAACTCGGCGTGCCGACGGCTCACCGTCACGTCGTCGAGGAAGATGTCACTGTCCGGGTGACGCCCGGCCGACGTCGTCGGCTGATCGAGCAGGAAACGCGACCCGGCGTTCGGGCCACGCTTGACGACGAGCAGCGCCGATCCTGTGGGAAGCCCCTCGACCCCCGAGACCGGCGCTTCGGTCGTTCCCGCGCCCGTGCCGGTGGTATCGAGCTCGTTCAGGAAGTCGGCACGAAACACCGAAGTGGTTTCCGCAGGGGTTTCCTCGTAGCCCGCGTTGCCGTTCTCGCTCACCGTATCTCCTTATCCGTTCGGCCCTTCGGGATCGCTCCCCCGGGGCCGCAGTTTCGTTCAGCCACGATCACTTCCGGTACGGACCCGCGCCCCGACCCGGCACACGCCTACCGATGACCGTACCCTGCACGACGTCCTTCGTGCAGGCAGACGCGGCCCCGGCCGGACGCGGGGTCAGTTCTGCGTGATTGCGCGGTATCCGTCGGCGTCGAGCGTGTCCGCCAGAGCGGCGTCGAGCTCGTCCTTGCTGCCGACCTCGACGTCCACCAGCCAGCCGGCCTCGTACGGATCCCCGTTGACGAGCTCGGGATTGCCGTCCAGATCCGAGTTCACCCCAACGACTTTCGCCGTGAGCGGAGCGAACACGTCGGACACGCTCTTGGTCGATTCCACCTCGCCGAAGGACTCCCCCGCGGTGAGCTCCGCACCGGTCTCGGGCAACTGCACGAAGACGACGTCGCCGAGCTGCGACTGGGCGTAGTCGGTGATGCCGAGGCGTGCGGTCACGTCGCCGGTTCGGCGAACCCACTCGTGCTCCGCCGTGTAACGCAGATCGGCGGGTGTTCGGAACTCACTCACGACAGGTCCTTTCGGGCAGCGACATTCGCGTGGAACGCCGGGTTCAATTACCGGGCTGAGAGTATTGTCGCGGCTCGATCTCCCGCAAGGCGGGCACCTCGACCTGCGGCGACTGCTCGATCTGCACCGTCCCGCCGGCTCGGGCCACCGTGTCGACCACACCGCCGGGGATGTTCAGCGCCGCCGCCAGTGTGGGCGCGTCCCCGATCGCGGCGACGACGTAGGGCGCTGCGAGCGGTCGATCGTCGACGACCAGCGCACCTGCGGTTCCGCCCACCCAGGAGTCCACGCCGATACGCACGGCAGCGTCGCCGGTTCCGGCGACCTGCACCGCTTCCGCTCCCGCGGCGCGCAGTTCCTGGATCGTGTCGAGAAGGACCTCCGGACCGACCCCCCGCCGCGGGTCGGCGATGGTCAAGATCACTCCCGGACCGGTGGCCGGGGCGGCGCCGACCTGGATCTGCAGGGCCGACAGGCGCTGCTGCGCCTCCGCGAGCGCGGCCTCGGAGCCGTTGCGTTCCAGACTGGCCAGCGTCTGCTCCAGGGTGGTGATCTCCTGGCGCAGCTCCGCCTCGCGCCGGTTGAGGTTGTCGAGCACCACCAGCAGGTCGGCGGGCCGGGCGGAGTCGAGCGCATCCCCCGAACCGGTGTTCCTGACCTGGGTGGCGATCCCCACCCCGAGCAGAACCATGAGCAGCGCCGCCAGGGCGGAGAAGACGATCCGCGATCGGCGCGCTGTGCCGGTCTCGGCCGTGTCGTGTCGTTCGTGCTTGCCCTCGCCCATCCCGCTACGCCCCGAACAGCCTGCGGCGCAGTGCGGATGCGTTCCCGAAGATCCGGATACCGAGAACCACGACGATCGCCGTGGAGAGTTGGGTGCCCACCCCGAGTTGGTCACCGAGCCAGACGATCAGTGCGGCGACCAGCACGTTGAAGACGAAGGAGACGACGAACACCTTGGCGTCGAAGATCTCGTCCAGGTAGGCGCGCAGGCCGCCGAAGACCGCGTCGAGCGCCGCGACGACCGCGATGGGCAGGTAGGGCTGGACCACGTCCGGAACCTGGGGACTGACGATCACGCCCACCACGATGCCCACACCGAGGGCCAGCACCGCGTAGAGGGCATATCCGCGTTTGGTCACCACAGTCCTCACCGCTCTCCCGTTTCCCGTGCCGCTGCGACATCGCGCACCGTGGCGGCCGGCAGCGCCAGGTCTGCCGCGTCCGCGATGGTGAAACCTCCCTCGTAGAGTTGCTGC
>NZ_AJFC01000363.1:0-9568 GCF_000256505.1 Rhodococcus sp. P14
GCTGCCGCGTCCGCGATGGGGAAACCTACCTCGTAGAGTTGCTGCACCCCCGCCATGCGCAGGTAGGCATCGCTGACCACGAACCCGGTCTGCAACTCGGCAGGAGACCCGACGGCGGAGACCGTGTAGGGCGAGAAGACCGGCCTGTTGTCCACGAGCATCGCTCCACCGGCCTGACGGACGGTGACACCCGGACCGATCCGGACCCCGTTGATCGCGACGGCCTCGGCGCCACTGCGCCAGAGCGCGTTGACGACCGACTGCAGGTCGCGGTCGAGAATCACCGAGGCGCTGCGGGCGCGGACCTTCTCCGCCGAGTCCGTCAGGTCGGGACGCGACGCCGGATCGGCGAGGGTGACCGTGATTCCCGGCCCGTGCACGGGCGTCGACGCCGCGTCGTCCTCTGCGCGGGCGAGCCGGTCGAGCACCGCCCTCCCTTGCTCGTCGTCGGCGAGCACCGCGATGCGGCGCTGTTCCACCTCGGTGGACAAGTCGTCGCGGGAGGCCGCGAGTGCGTCGTTGCGGTCCTCGGTCGCGCGGACGGTGGCGAGGATGTCGTCGCGCGCCTGCTCCGTCCCGGATTCGCGCTCGATGTTCTGGGCGTATGCCACGCCGAGGACGAGGCCGGCAAGCAGACCACCGAGGACGAGCCACACCCCGATGCCGGTCCGGGTCGGGCGGGAGTGGCCGGCGGCGCGGTCGCGCGCCGCGCCGGCGTACCCGGGATCGAGATGGTCCTCGAGCAGCGCTTTCAGCAGCGACGGGACGGGGTTGCGCCGGATCTGCTCCCAGTTGCGGTTCATCCGGTGGCAGGCCCTCCGGACACGGGCACCGCTCGAGCCGTCTGCACCGCCTGCAGCAGGTAGAGCGCGCCCGTCCACACGTAGAGGGCAGTGCCCCAGAGGAGGGCGGCCCACCCCGCGGGTTCGAGGACGTCGCCGGCGGCGGGAAGCGCCTGCGCGGCCAAGAGGAGCGGCAACGCGAACATGAGCAGGAACGTGGCGCCCTTGCCCAGGTACAGCACCTCCGGTGGCGGCAGACCGCGGCGTCGATAGACGGCCAGGGTCGGGGCGAGCACCATCTCCCGGCCGATCAGAAGAACGGCGATCCACCACGGCACGATGCCCCGGGCCACCAGCGCGAGAAGAGTCGTGACGATGTAGAGGCGGTCGACGAGCGGATCGAGCACCGCCCCGAGTCGCGACGCCTGATCGAGCAGCCGTGCGAGTTTGCCGTCGGCCCAGTCGGTGATCCCGCTGAGCATCAGAACCGCGAGCGCCCACCCGTCGGCATGCCGGACGAGGACCAGATAGAGGAAGATCGGGATTCCAGCCAGGCGGACGACACTCAGCACGTTGGGGACGGTGACGATGCGGTCGGATCGAGCCGGCGCACCGGTCGTCGTCGCGTCGTTCATCATCCGTCCTGTCGTTCGGGGAGTCGGTCCCGACAGCCTTGCACACCCCACGCCGCCGCTGCCCGTGCGACCGCTCACCTCCACGCGAACACGGGCTGTTCCAGGTCGTCGATGCGGGTGCTTCGGCGGTGGAGCACGACTTCACGGAACTGGTACATCACCGCCGCGGTCGGTGCGTGGACGAGATGACCCCGGAACGGCCACTGGATCACCGGCTTGTCCGACTCCGGGATGGTGACGAACCGGGGCTCGCTGTCGAGTTCGGACTCGGTGACGGCATAGAGGGCGGCAACCTCGTCCGGGTTGGGGACGAGATCGCCGATCGCCGCATCCACCCACACGACGTAAGGCGAGATGACGTAGCCCGAGCGGGTGATGTAGTCGTCCAGACGGCCGAGAATGCCGCCGGGATCGGCGCGCAGTCCGAGTTCCTCGTGCAGTTCGCGCAGCGCGGCCACGTCGGGGGTCTCCCCGTCGTCGAGGCGTCCGCCCGGCAATGCGAACTGACCGGGATGAGATCGCAGGCGCGTGGGGCGGCGAGTGAGCGGCACGACCGGGTTGCCGTGCCCGTCGTCGAGCACGGCGACGACCACCGCGGCGTGACGCCGGCCGTCCAGGGGCAGGAAACGGGGTTCGAACGCGGAGAGTGCCGACCCGACCTCGCTCGGGTCCAGGGGATTCTGGACGGTCATGGCACCGACACTAGGCGGTAGGAATTGCGATTCTGCGCATGGATCCCCGAAACGGTCCGTTCGGCGTGCCCGGCCGATGCATAGTTGTTCGACGAAACGAACAGATCCAGGGGTACACGAGGACGTGAGCATGCAGCGCACCATCCGATCGATGGCAGAGGTCCGGCGGGGAGTCGCGGAGCGGGTGGTGGGCCGCGTCCGGGAGACCGATCTTCTGCTCGCCGCGATCGGGGCAGGCCGCGACGTGCTCCTCGAGGGTCCGCCGGGGACCAGCAAGTCCACCCTGCTCGGGGCCATCACCGCCGAGCTCGGCAGTCCGCTGATGTTCGTCGAGGGGAACGCCGACCTGACGCCGGCGCGCCTGGTCGGCTATCACGATCCGGCACGGGTGCTGTCCGAGGGCTACCACGAGGACAACTTCGTGCCCGGACCGCTGGTGGCGGCGATGCGCGACGGTGGAGTGCTCTACCTCGAGGAGTTCAACCGATCGCCCGAGGACACACTCAACAGCCTGCTGACCGCGATGGCGGAACGGCGGATCACGGTGCCGCGGGTGGGCACGGTGGTCGCCGATCCGGCGTTCCGCGTGGTGGCCTCGATGAACCCGTTCGACAACATCGGCACCGTCCGACTGTCGATGAGCGTGCACGACCGGTTCTGCCGACTGTCGGTGGGTTATCAGGACACGCAGGCCGAACACGAGATCGTCGTCCGGCGAACCGGATCTGGGTCGGCACGGCTCGTCGCCGACGCGGTAGCGCTCACCCGTGCCACGCGAGAGCACCCCGATCTGCGGGGTGGGTCCAGCGTCCGCGGCGCGATCGACCTGACCCTGGTCGCCATGCAACTGTTCGACATGCGGGGGGTTGCAGACGATCTGCCGGACTCGACCGATCCACCGCGGGATCTTCCGGCGGAGTACACCGGCGCTGTGCTCGACGCGCTGCTGGTGGCGCTGTCCGGACGGATCGCGGTCGACGAGGTCTCCGAAACCACGCCCGAAGCGGTCCTGCGGGAGATCTGGCAGGACCACTTCCTTCTCCGTCCTGCTGCCGCCGCCCCCGGTTGAAGGTCCGTCCCCGCCGAGGGCCCCGTGCACCATCGTGCTCAGCGCCACTCCACCGGCCGGGGAAAGCCGTTCCGGCGCAGACCGAAGCAGCTGTCGGTCGACCCGGCCCTGTACGAGCACCGCGGTGGCGACCAGGGTCTGGTGATGGTGGGTGGCCCGCATCGAGCCGGACGTACCCCCGGATCGGGAGTCGGCGCGGGACCCGGGCAGACCGACGAGCCGGCCGAGGTATTGCCGCTGGCCGATCTCGATGCCTCCGGTCCGGTCGCGGACGCCGAGGTCCGACGCCGGGCACGCGAGATTGCTGCGCGGCTGTCCGTGCCGCGCCCACGACATCGTCGTGCGCCGCGGAGGGGCCTCGGCAGGCTCCGGACGCTGCCGTATCAGGACGGTGCCGAGGAACTCGACCTGGACCGCACCGTCGAGATACTTGCCGAGGACCCGTTCGCACGGTCCACGGATCTGGTGATGCGGGATCGGATCCGCGATCGCCGGAAAGTGGTGCTGGTCGTCGACATCTCCGGTTCCATGCGCGGCGAGCGCATCCGCACCGCCGCGGCCGCGGTCGGTGCCGTGGCCGGCGAACTCGGACACGACGATCTGGCCGTGGTGGCCTTCTGGTCCGAAGCCGCCGTTCTCAGTGCCCTAGGGGAGCCGGTCTCCCCTGCCGCGCTCGTGGACCTGCTGCTCCGGATCCCGAGCAAGGGTCTGACCAACGTCGGCTTCGCGCTCGACGTGGCGGGGGGTCAGCTGCGGGACGTACCTGCGGACGAGGGACGGGTACTGCTTCTGTCGGATTGCGTGCACAATGCCGGGCCCGATCCGAGGACCGCGGCCGGCCGGCTCCCCCGGCTCGACGTGCTCGCCGACATCTCCGGTGAACACGATCTGCTCACCGCCCGCGACCTCGCTCGGTCCGGGAGGGGATTCGCCCTGCCCATCCGTGGACACCGGGATGTCGCTGCAGCGATCTCGCGTGCATTCGGCGCCTGACAGGCCGGTCCGTGCGTGTCTTGCCCGTGATTGGAGTGCTACGTAGCTGGGGAATTCGGTGATTTATACGATTCCGTCCGCGTCGGATTCTGTACATGTCGCCGACCCCGGTTTGTTCCTGAAAACACTAGAGTTCCGTGAGATCCGAAATGGGACGGTGGGTCCTTGCTGATCCCGACGGTCCGGGTTCTGCAGGAACGGACGGGAGAACGTGCCTCCACGAGACGACTCGCCATGCACCGCCCGGCTTTGCGCGGCGTGACCTACCCGGCCCTCCCCCGCATCGGCATCCGCCCATGCCGGACGTCTCGTCGGCAGCTACAACTCCCGGCAGATGTCCCAGGACGTGCCACGGTCCGGCTACCGCCGGGACGACCGGATAGGGCCCGGGATCCGTTCTCGGCAGACGCGGCGTGCAGGGGCGCGGCGTGCAGGGCTTCTAGGCCGCGAGCGTCCCCGGAGGGGGCCGTCGGTGACCGACCGCGGGCTCGTGGAAGGCGCCGGGGACGGATCCGGGTGGCACCCTACGCGGCCGGCGGGACGCGTCTGCGGGCACTGCTGCCCTCCCCTTTCCCCGTTCAGCTCTCCACGCGCTTCTTCAGTCCGGTGAGGGTACTGTCGACCAGGCCCTTGATCACTCGGTTCCGTAGGAAGCCGGGCAGCGGCAGGTTGTGATGGATCGTCAGTTCGTACGTCACCGAGGTTCGGTCGGGACCGACCGCGACGAGGTGGTAACGGCCCTCCTGTCCGGTCTGCAGGCGTCCCTGGAGCATCGTCCAGCTCATGCCGTCGTCGCGGTGCCGGTAGGTGAGGGTGTAGCTGTCGGTGCCGACGGTGGCCGACGCCTTGAACCGGGCGGTGTGCGGAAGTCCGGTCCCTTCCTCGGCCTCGAGCACCTCGGCCTCGAGGATCTCGGGAATCCACTCGGTCTGGCTCTCGATGTCACGGATGGTCGTGAGCACGGTCTCCAGGGGTGCGTCGACCTGAATCGTCTTGGTGGCGCTGTCAGTGGGCATGCTCGCCGTCCCCGTAGTAGCCGAGGCGCAGGAGTTCGGTGATCTCGCTGATGAGCGGCATCCGGGGGTTCGTACGATTGCTCAGATCCTGGAACGCGTTCATCGCCAGCTCCGGCAGCGCCGTGACGAATTCCTCCTCGGGGACGCCGATCTCCTTCAGCGTGCGCGGCACCTGCATGCGACGGAGCAGGTCCTCGACGCCCTGGAACAGCCGGCGGCGGCTCTCCTCGGGATCGTGCCCACCGAACACGATCCGTCCGAGCTGGGCGTACTTCTCCGGCGCGACGTACGCGGAATAGCCGGGGGCCGGCATGAACTTGGTCGGCAGGCCGGCGTTGTAGCGAAGGGTGTGGGGTAGGAACACGCCGTTCACCCGGCCGTGGGCGATCCCGAACCTGGCGCCGACGGAGTGTGCGAGCGCGTGGTTCGTGCCGACGAACGCGTTCGAGAATGCGAGACCGGCAAGGGTGGCGGCATTGGACATGTCGGTGCGCGCGGCCAGATCGTCCGGATCGTCGTACACCCGCGGCAGCGCCTCGAAGATCAAGCGCGCGGCCTGGACACAGAACGCGTCGGTGTAGGGCGAGGCGAAGATGGAGGCCACCGCCTCCAGCGCGTGGGTGAGGGCGTCGATTCCGGTGTCGACCGTCAATGTGCGTGGCATCGAGAGGGTGAGCATCGGGTCCACGATCGCCATGTCCGGAACCAGGGAGTAGTCGACCAGGGTCTCCTTGCGGCCGGCGACGGTGAGGACGGCCGCCGGTGAGACCTCCGAACCGGTGCCGGCGGTGGTGGGGATTGCCACCAGCCGCAGCTTGTGCGGATCCTGGGGGTAGTCCGCCATGCGCTTGCGCGGGTCGAGGAACGGCAGGCTCAGCTCGGCGAGGTCCTTCTCCGGGTGTTCGTAGAACAGCCGGATGGCCTTGGCCGCGTCGATCACCGACCCACCGCCGATGGCGACGAGCAGGTCCGGCGGATTTCCTTCCAGCAGGGTGACTCCGCGGCGGATGGTGGCCTCGTCCGGTTCCGGCTCGACCTCGCTGAACACCTTGACGTGTTCGGCGCGCAGGTGGGCGCGCAGTTCGTCGACCACTCCCCGCTGTTCACTGAGCGCGTCGGTGACGACCACGACGCTGGTGCAGGGCACTTCCCGGAGGTTCTCGAGGGCCCCTGCGTTGAAGAAGGTGTTCGACGGTACGCGGAACCACTGCGGCGGGGTGCGGCGGTGCGCGACGGTCTTGATATTGAGCAGTTGCTGGTAGTTGACGTTCTCGGTGGTGCTCGACCCGCCCCACGTGCCGCAGCCCAGCGAGAACGTGGGCGTGAGGTTGTTGTAGATCCCGCCGAGGGCCCCTACCGCGGTCGGGGCGTTGACGAGGATCCTGCCGGTCCGCACGGCCAGGCCGTAGGCGTCGATCACGGCCGGGTCGGTGGCGTAGATGGCGGAAGTGTGGCCGAGACCGCCGTGTTCGGTGACGAGGACGGCGGCGTCGATGCCGTGCTGGACGTCGCGGGCGCGCACGAGGCCGAGGACCGGCATCAGCTTCTCCTGCACCAGGGGGTGCGCCGCGAGCCGGTCCAGGTCGGACGGCAGCGGCGCGAGCAGCACCTTGACCGCGGGATCCACCGTGAAACCCGCCCGGGCGGCGAGTTCGGGAGCCTGCTGGCCGAGCGCGGCGAGGTTGACCTTGTCGCCGCAGCCGAACGCGAACTCGGCGATCGCCTCCGCTTGTTCGTCCGTGAGCAGGTGCGCCCCCATCCGCTCGAACTCCGCGACGGTGGCGTCGTAGATCTCGTCGTCGATGATGCAGGTCTGTTCGGCGGGGCAGATCACGGAGGCGTCGAAGGTCTTCGAGATGAGGATGTCGACGACGGCGCCCCTGATGTCGGCCGTGCGGTGCAGGTAGATGGGAGCGTTGCCTGGACCCACACCGAGGGCGGGCTTGCCGGCGGCGTTGGCGAGAGCGACGATCTTCTGCCCGCCGGTGACCCAGATGAAGTCGACCTTCGGATGCTTGAACAGGTAATGGGTGACTTCGTGAGCGGCGTCGGGGATGACCTGGAGCGCGCCGGGAGGCATGCCGGCGGCTTCAGCCGCCGCGCGCAGGATCTCCACCGTGCGTTCGCACGACCGCACGGCGAACGGCGACGGTCGGAAGATGACGGCATTGCGGGTCTTCGCGGCGACGATCGCCTTGTACAGCACGGTGGAGGTGGGGTTGGTGACCGGGGTGATGGCCAGGACGACGCCGATGGGTTCGGCGATACGGACGATGCTGTGTTCGACATTCTCCTCGATGACTCCGACGGACTTCTTGTCCTTGAGGTAGTCGTAGAGAAACTCGGTGGCCACGTAGTTCTTGACTACCTTGTCCTCGAAGACACCGAACCCGGTCTCCTCGATCGCCACCGATGCGAGTTCCGCGGCCGCCCGGATGCCGGCCCGCACCATGGCTTCGACGATCGCATCGACCTGCTGCTGGTCGAGTATGCGGAACTGGGCCGCTGCCGCGGTTGCCGTGTCGACGACCGCGTCGACCTGCTCGTGCCGGACCGGGCCGGCATCGACGGCGGGGGTGGTCTGCGCTGTGGCTGCGTCGCCGGAGCTGTTGACGGCCTGGGATCCGGTTCCGATCCGGGTTTCGGTCATGTTGTCTCCTCGTACTGGAGATGCCCGTCGTGCCTCGGTGTGGCCGCGGCTTCTGTTCGCGACAGTACTCGCGGCGCAGGGGGTTGACTGCGGTCTTTGGACCCTGACCGTGGGCCATTCGCGGACCTGTCCCGCCGCCGGGGAACGAATATTGCCCGGGTGGAACGGCGCGGTGTGCCGGAAGGGATGTGCAGACGCGAACGAGGCGGCCCCGGGAAATCCGGGACCGCCTCGTTCGTCGGGCGGGCTGACAGGATTTGAACCTGCGACCACTTGACCCCCGCCGGGGCTCGAGGACCTGAGCGTGAACCGACTGTCTGTAGTCGTCTGCCCTTGTCTGTCGCTGTCGGTCGTTCAGGCGTGAAATCGAGTGGTCGAACGTGGCGTTGGTCCCCGCCGGGTCCCCGGTGGCACAGCGCCTCGGCCGCTGGCTCCGCCTCCCCGTCGCTATGCGGTTTCGTCTTCGCCGAGGAGCCGTCCAAGTAGCGCGGCCAGGTCCCTGACGCGCGTCGTTGCGACCTCCCAGACGAGCTCGTTGTCAATGACGGCGTACCCGTGGATGAGCAGTTCCGGAAGGCGACGATCCGCGGCAGGTCCGGGATCAGGGTGGCGGTGTCCGGGTCGAGACGGCTGAGCCTGTTGAGCGCCTCGCCGATGATCTCGAACTGTCGCTCAACTGCTGAGCGGAGCATCGCGTCGCTCTCGTACTCGTGCCATGTCCGGTCCGCGACGAACTGGGCGATCAGCCGAGCGGCCTTACGGGCGTCCCATAGCAGCCCCGGCGCCTCAGGCCGCATAGACCTCGTGCCCGTTCTCCTCGACCGACGCAGCGAAGTAGGGATTCTCCAGGGCAACGGGAGAGACAAGATCGACCGGGTGGTCGAGCAGGGCTTCCAGAGACTCCTTGAGACCGAAGTAGGCGTCGAAGCGGTTCGCGACGTCGTCGCGGAACTCGACGAGGAAGTCGACATCACTGGTCGACTCGTTGAAACGTTCGGTGACGGCCGAGCCGAAGATGACCAGCCGCTTCACGCCGTACCGCTCGCAGGTCTCGGCGATCGCCGCGCGATCAAGCACGAGAGGCCCAGCCATGACGCTCTCCTTCCCCTCCCGGAGTCGACTTGCACCAGTCTGGCACGTCATGCATCGGCACCCGACAATTCTGCCCGCGGGACGGGGGGCTGACGCTCTCGAGGGGCACGCCAAATCGTTCCGGAGCGACCTCGACGGCCGCCGAAGCTGCGTGAGACAGAACGGCTGGCCGTCGAGGTTGATCCGTGTCCAGGGGTCCAGGGGGCGGGAGCCACTTGGTACCACTCCCCTCGCGTTGGGACGGCCCGAGGACGGCGCGGCAGCGCCGCCTTCTGGTCCCCAGCGTCCCAACCTTGCAGTCGTTCGACGGAGCCGCGGTGGGGACGAAAAAGGGGCCTGACCTGTATGAACAGGTCAGGCCCCAGAAAGTCGGGCTGACAGGATTTGAACCTGCGACCACTTGACCCCCAGTCAAGTGCGCTACCAAGCTGCGCCACAGCCCGTCCGCGCTCTCGTCGAGCGCTCGTTGAGATTACAACAGGGACGGACCGATTCACCAATCGCCTGGTCACGGCACTTGCGGACGCTACTTGCTCCGGCGGTCCCGCTTCTCGCGCACGCGCACCGAGATCCGCACCGGGCTGCCCTCGAAGCCGAACTCCTCGCGCAGCCGCCGTTCGAGGAAGCGGCGGGGGGCGG
>NZ_AJFC01000364.1:0-17414 GCF_000256505.1 Rhodococcus sp. P14
GTCGGCGGTCGGGTGCCGGCCTGGGTGGCGAACAGTACCCGGGGCAGGCGGCCGCCGCGCATGGGCGGCGGAGTAGCGGCGATGACCTCCTTGAGCCAGGTGTTGAGACGGCCGGTGGAGATGCGCTTGTCCCAGGACTCGAGGGCGGTCTCCATGGCCGGCACGAGCTTCTGCACGGCGCGGCCGGTCTTCGCGGAGATGTTCACGCGCGCCGCCCACGGCACGCGCAGCAGGTCGCGTTCGATTTCCCGGCTCAGCTCGTAACGTCGGTCCTCGTCCACGAGGTCCCACTTGTTGAATGCGATGACGAGGGCGCGGCCGGCGTCGGCGACCATCGAGATCACCCGCTGATCCTGCTCGGTGATGGGTTCGGAGGCGTCGATCAGCAACACCGCGACCTCGGCGGCCTCGATGGCGCCGCGGGTGCGCAACGAGGCGTAGAACTCGGCGCCGGAGGCGGTGTTGACGCGTTTGCGCAGACCGGCGGTGTCCACGAACCGCCAGGTCTTGCCGCCGAGTTCGACGAGGGAGTCCACCGGGTCGACCGTCGTGCCTGCGACGTTGTGGACCACGGATCGTTCGTCGCCGGCCAGCTTGTTGAGCAGGCTGGACTTGCCGACGTTCGGTTTGCCGACCAGTGCGACGCGACGTGGCCCCTGTCCCCCGGTGCCTTCACGCGGGGTGCGCGGCAGCACCGCGAGTAGTTCGTCGAGCAGGTCGCCGGTGCCTCGACCGTGGGTGGCCGAGACCGAGTACGGCTGCCCCAGGCCCAGCGACCACAGTGCCGCCGCCTCCGACTCGACGCGGTCGTCGTCGACCTTGTTCGCGACGAGCAGCACCGGCGTCTTGGACCGGCGCAGCACCTTGGCCACGGCCTCGTCGACGGCGGTGGCCCCGACGGTGGCGTCGACGACGATCAGGATCGCGTCGGCCGTGCGCATCGCGATCTCTGCCTGTCGCGCGACGGATTGTTGCAGGCCCTTGGCGTCGGGTTCCCATCCCCCGGTGTCCTGCACCATGAATCGGCGGCCGTTCCAGGTGGCCTCGTACGAGACGCGGTCGCGGGTCACGCCCGGCACGTCCTCGACGACCGCTTCGCGGCGGCCGATGATGCGGTTGACCAGGGTGGACTTGCCGACGTTGGGGCGTCCGACCACGGCGACCGTCGGCACGGGCACGAACTCTTCGAGTTCGGCGGCCCCGGCGAGCTCGAGGTCCCAGTCCGATTCCTCCGACCAGGTACCGTCGCCGGTGAATTCCGTCACGTCCTCGCTCACAGGGTCGCTCCCGTCTGTTCGGCGACCACGGCGGCGAGCGCGGCGATCACTTCGTCGATGTCCATCTCGCTCGTGTCGACGACGATCGCGTCGTCCGCCGCGCGCAGCGGGGACACCGCGCGGGTGGAGTCGAGGTGGTCGCGGCGCTGCACCGCGGCGAGCACCGCCTCGTAGTTGTCGCCGCGGCCTTCGGCGATGTTCTGCTGGTTGCGCCGCTGTGCCCGCGCCTCGGCGGAGGCGGTGAGGTAGATCTTCACATCCGCGTCGGGAAAGACGACGGTGCCGATGTCGCGGCCCTCGACGACGATGTGCCCCGCGTCGCGGCCGAGACGCTGCTGCGCTACGACGAGGGTCCGGCGGACGGCGGGGACGGCGGACACGGCCGAGACCGCGCCGGTGACCTCCGCGCCGCGGATGATCTCGCGGACGTCCTCCCCGGCGAGCCGGATGTCCTCGGCCTCCGGGTCGGTCCCGATCGACCAGGGCAGGGACGCGGTGGCGGCGGCGATGGCGGCCGGATCGGACAGGTCCGCCCCGGCACGCAGCACGTGCAGGGTCGCGACGCGGTACATGGCGCCGGTGTCCAGGTAGGCCGCGCCGAGGAGCTGGGCGAGTCGCTTGGAGACGGTGGACTTGCCGGTGCCCGAGGGACCGTCCATGGCGACGACGAGCGAGCTCACAGGCCCACCGCCTGGTAGAGGCTGCCGACTTCCTTGCGGCCGAGCACCCGCAGGGTGCCGGGTCGCTGGTCGCCGAGCGCGACGGGGCCGATGTCGGTGCGCACGAGGCGGATCACGGGGTGGCCGACGGCGTCGAGCAACCGGCGCACGATGTGCTTGCGGCCTTCGTGCAGTTCGAGGCGGACCAGGGATTGGCCCTCGTTGACCTGGAGGAGCGCGAAGGAGTCGACCTTGGCGGGGCCGTCGTCGAGTTCGACGCCGGCGCGCAGCTGCTTGCCGATGCCGCGCGGAAGGACGCCCTTGACCGTGGCGAGGTAGGTCTTGGTCACCTCGTAGGAGGGGTGCATGAGCCGGTGGGCGAGTTCACCGTCGTTGGTGAGCAGCAGCAGTCCTTCGGTGTCGGCGTCGAGCCGGCCGACGTGGAAGAGGCGCTGGCCGGCGGCGACGCGTTCGGAGACGATGTCGCCGACGCAGGGGCGGCCGAGGTCGTCGGACATGGTGGACTGCCAGCCGCGGGGCTTGTTGAGCACGAGGTGGACGAGGTCCTTGTCGACGACGACGCGGATGCCGTCGACGCGGATCACGGCGTTCTCGGGGTCCACGCGCAGGCCCTGCTCGGTGACGATGGCGCCGTCGACCTCGACGCGGCCGGCGGCGATGAGTTCTTCGGCGGCCCGGCGGGACGCGACTCCGGCCTGGGCGAGGACCTTCTGCAGGCGCACGCCTTCGCCGGCGGGCAGTTGCGGGCGTTCGGCAGCGTGCTGGTGCCGGGCGGGTCTGGCGTTGCTGATCTTGGGCAGGGCCGCGGGGCGCTGGGCCTGGGGCTTGGGGGCGGCGGGACGGCCGCGCTTGTTGAGCGGGGTGTCGCCCTTGCGGTGTGCCTTCTTCGGTGTGGCCGCGCCGGCGGCGGGCTTCGATGTGGCCGCGCGGGCGGCGGGTTCGCCCCGGCGTACGCGGGGTGGGTTCCCTGCGCGGGAGTTGGTCTTTCTGCGGTCCGGTGTGCCATCACGGCGAGCGGGCTTGTGCACTTTTTTCCTGTCTCAATCGGGATCGAACGGCGCGGGCGAGGGGACCTCGGTGCGCGGGTTCCTTCCCATTCTCGCAAATCGTGGGTCGGCCTCGAGACTTTCGCTGATGTCGTCGATCACATCGACGTCCGGGAGCAGTGGCGCGAGCGGCGGCAGATCGTGCAGGGAGGCCAGTCCGAGGCGTTCGAGGAACAGTTCGGTGGTGACGTAGCGGGTGCCGCCGGTCTCGGGGTCGGTGCCGTCCTCGGCGATCAGGTCGCGGGCGAGGAGGGTGCGCATGACGCCGTCGACGTTGACGCCGCGCACCGCGCTGACGCGGGCGCGGGTGACGGGCTGGCGGTAGGCGACGACGGCGAGGGTCTCGAGGGCGGCGCGGGTGAGTTTGGTGCGGGCGCCGCCCTGCAGGAGTCGTTCGACGTAGGGGGCGTAGTCGCGGCGGGTGTAGAAGCGCCAGCCGTCGCCGGCGTAGCGCAGGTCGATGCCGGAGCCGCGCGCGTCGAGGTCGGCGGCCATGCGGTGCAGGGTGGTCTCGACGCGGGTGGCGGTGACGCCGATCGCGTCGGCGAGCTGGGCGTTGGGTGCGGGGGTGTCGACGACGAGCAGCAGTGCTTCGAGGGCGGCGGCGAGTTCGTCGTCGCTCATCTCGAGCAGTTCCGCGTCGAGTCCGTGCGCATCGGGGTCCGGTGTGGCGCTGCTCACCCGTAGTCCTCCTCGAATGTGGTGACGGTGTCGTCGTTCTCACCGGTCCAGGCCACGTGCAGCGGTCCGAGCGGTTCGGGTTGGTCGAAGGTGACGGCTCGTTCGCGGTAGAGCTCGAGCAGTGCGAGGAACCGGGCGACGACCTGGAGGCCGTTGTCGCATTCGGCGACGAGGTGACCGAAGGTGGCCCAGGTGCCGGCGCCGAGGGCGCGCAGCAGGGTGAGCAGGCGGGCGGCCTGTTCCGGGACGGAGACGCGGGGGGTGTGGAGGTGGTCGAGGCCGACGCGCGGGGGCGGTTTGGGCCGGAAGGCGGCGGCGGCGATCTCGGCGAACCGGGTCGCGTCGACGCCGAGGACGACCTCGGGCAGCAGGTTTTCGTACTGCGGTTCGAGTGCGACCGTGCGGGGGTAGCGGCGCAGGGCGGCGGCTTCGAACTCGGCGAACCGGTCGGCGATCTGTTTGAAGGCGCGGTACTGAAGCAGGCGGGCGAAGAGCAGGTCGCGGGCCTCGAGCAGGGCGAGGTCCTCGGGGTCGTCGACGTCGCCCGAGGGCAGGAGGCGAGCGGCCTTGAGGTCGAGCAGGGTGGCGGCGACGACGAGGAATTCGGTGGTCTGGTCGAGCCCCATCCGGGGGCCGAGGGCGCGGGTGTAGGCGATGAATTCGTCGGTGACCTCGTGCAGGGCGACTTCGGTGACGTCGAGGCGGTGCTGGGAGATCAGGGTGAGCAGCAGGTCGAAGGGGCCTTCGAAGTTGCGCAGTCGTACTTGGAATCCCGCGGGGGTCGCGGCGGGCTGGGCCGGATCCGGTGGGGTCGGGCCTGGGTTGTCCACGGTCACGGGTTATCGGCCGGAGCGGTGGATCACTTCGCGGGCCAGGGCCCGGTAGGACTCGGCGCCGGCGGATTTCGGCGCCCAGGTGGTGATGGGTTCACCGGCGACGCTGGTTTCGGGGAACCGGACGGTGCGGGCGATGACGCTGTCGTAGACGAGGTCGCCGAAGACCTCGACGACGCGGGACATCACCTCGCGGGCGTGCAGGGTGCGGGAGTCGAACATGGTCACGAGGATCCCGGCGAGGCTGAGCTTGGGGTTGAGCCGGTCGCGCACCTTGTCGACGGTGTCGTTGAGCAGGGCCAGTCCGCGCAGGCTGAAGTACTCGCATTCCATCGGGATGATGACCGCGTCGGCGCAGGCGAGGGCGTTGACGGTGAGCAGGCCGAGGGACGGCTGGCAGTCGACGAGGATGTAGTCGTAGCGGTCGAGGACGGGGTACAGGGCTCGGCCGAGGGCTTGTTCGCGGCCGACCTCGGAGACGAGCTGGATTTCGGCGGCGGACAGGTCGATGTTGCTCGGCAGCAGGTCCAGTCCTTCGACCCGGGTGTGCAGTAGGACGTCGTCGACGGAGATTCCGCGTTCGACGAGCAGGTTGTGCACGGTCAGGTCGAGGTCGTGGTGGGCGACGCCGAGTCCGGCGGACAGGGCGCCCTGGGGGTCGAGGTCGACGAGCAGGACGCGACGGCCGTATTCGGCGAGGGAGGCGCCGAGGTTGATGGTGGAGGTGGTCTTGCCGACCCCGCCCTTCTGGTTGCACATCGCGATGATCTTCGCGGGTCCGTGACCGGGCAGCGGCTGCGGTTCCGGGACGTACCGGCGGGGTCGTCCGGTGGGGCCGAGTTCGGCTTCGGGTTCCGCGGTGTGGGTGGGGTCCGGGTCGGTGTGGGCCGCGTCGACGTCGGGGCGGCCGTGGAGCAGGGCGTGCTGCGAGGCCGGCGCTGTGTTCGCGGCGGGCGCTGTGTCCGCCGCGGGCGCTGTGTCCGCTGCGGGCGGTTGTGGTGTCGCCACTGTCCCCTGCTCCCCCTGTCCTGCTCGCTCGGCTGTCGGGTCAACGCTACCGCTTCGGATGGTGCGATGGCGCCGTGGACACGCCCTGCCGCCGTGGTGGCTACCGGGCGCGGGGGTGGGCCCCGGCCCATACTTCGCGCAGCGCACCGGCTGTGACCTGCGTGTAGATCTGGGTGGTGGTCACCGAGGCGTGGCCGAGGAGTTCCTGCACCACCCGCACGTCGGCGCCGCCGTCGAGGAGGTGGGTGGCGAAGGAGTGGCGCAGGGTGTGCGGGGAGACGGCGGCGGTGATTCCGGCCCGGCCGGCGGCGGTCTGCAGTACCTGCCAGGCGCTCTGCCGGGACAGTCGGCCCCCTCGGGCGTTGAGGAACAGGGCCGGGGTGTGTCCGGTGGCCAGGGCGGGACGGCCGCGGACCAGATAGGCGTCGACGGCGGCCAGGGCGGGGCGGCCGACCGGTACGACGCGTTGCTTGCCGCCCTTGCCGCGCAGCAGCACCGACCGGTGGGTGGTGTCGAGGTCGTCGACGTCGAGGCCGACGGCCTCGGAGATGCGCGCGCCGGTGGAGTACAGCAGTTCGAGCAGCGCCCGGTCGCGCAGGTCCCGGGGTCCGTCGGCACCGGTGCCTGCGGCGTCGAGGATGGCCGATACGTCGGCGACCGGCAGGGCCTTCGGCAGGCGCCGGCCCGCGGCGGGGGGTTTGACGGCGCGGGCGACGTCGACGGGGGTGCGGCCTTCGGTGGTGGCGAAGCGGTGCAGGCCGCGCACGGCGACGAGGGCTCGGGCGGCGGAGCTCGCGGCGAGGGCGGGCCTGCCGCGTTCGGGGTCGCCGCGGCGCAGCGCGGTGACGAAGTCGCCGACGTGTTCCTCGCGCACCTCGGCGAGGTCGGCGATGCCGAGGTCGGTGAGGTGTTCGAGGTATCGGGTGAGGTCGCGGCGGTAGGAGGCGAGGGTGTTGGGGGCGGCCCCGCGTTCGACGGTGAGGTGGTCGAGGTAGGCGTCGAGCTGTCGGGCCAGCACGGCGTCAGTTCCCGAGGCTCTTGGTGCGCAGCAGGGCGCGGGGCCGGTCGGGCCACTCGGCGTCGGCGGGACGCAGGGCCCCGTCGCGGCGGGTGGCGGCGAGAGCGAGGATTCCGGCGACCGCGGTGGCGTTGACGATCTGTCCGCCGAGCACCATGGCGACGGCCTCGTCGACGGGGACCCGGCAGATCTCGAGGTCCGCCTCCTCGTGTTCGGGGTCGGGCCGGTCGGCGGTGGACAGGTCCCGGGCCGCGTATACGCGCACGGCCTCGTCGGTGAACCCCGGGGACAGGGCGAGGTCGACGAGCAGGTCCCAGCGGGCGGCGGCCAGGCCGGTCTCTTCGGTGAGTTCCCGGCGGGCCGCGTCGAGCGGGTCCTCGCCGGGCGCGTCGAGCAGCCCGGCGGGCAGCTCCCAGAGGCGGTGGCCGAGCGGGTGGCGGTACTGGTGGATGAGGATCAGCCGATCCTGTGCGTCGACCGCGGCGATCGCGACGGCGCCGTGGTGTTCGACCACCTCCCGCTCGGCCTCGTGCCCGTCGGGCATGGCGACCCGGTCCACGCGCAGCGACACGATGGCGCCGGTGTGGATCCGGCGTGTGGACAGTGTCCGGAACTCGTGTCGCTGCGTCACGGTCGGCTACTTGCCGCCGGCGGTGGCGTTCTCGGACACGGTGGCGTCCTCGGACACGGTCGGCGCCGCGGCGCCGCCGTCGACCAGGGCGTGGTCGGCGTCGTCGCCGTGCACGTCCACCGGCAGCCGCTCCGCGGGCTTGTACCGCAGCGCGGCCGCGACGAATGCGGAGAACAGCGGGTGCGGCCGGGTGGGGCGGCTCTTGAGCTCGGGATGCGCCTGGGTGGCCACGAAGAACGGGTGCACGTCGGCGGGGTATTCGACGAACTCGACGAGATGCCCGTCCGGGGAGGTGCCCGAGAAGGTCAGGCCCGACTTGGCGATCCGGTCGCGGTAGGCGTTGTTGACCTCGTAGCGGTGGCGATGCCGTTCGGAGACCCGTTCGCTGCCGTAGGCACGCGCGACGACCGAGCCCTTGGTGAGCACGGCCGGGTAGGAGCCGAGCCGCATCGTGCCGCCCAGGTCGGCTTCTCCCGCGACGGCCTGCTCCTGATCGGCCATCGTGGAGATCACCGGGTGGGTGGTGTCGGGGTCGAATTCGGCGGAGTTCGCGTCGGCGATGCCGACCGAGCGGGCCGCTTCGATGACCACGCACTGCAGGCCCAGGCACAGGCCGAGCAGCGGGATCTTGCGGGTGCGGGCGTAGCGGATCGCGCCGAGTTTGCCTTCGATGCCGCGGATGCCGAAGCCGCCGGGGATCAGGACCGCGTCCACGTCGCCGAGCGCGGCCTGGGCGCCGGCCTCGGTTTCGCAGTCGTCGGAGGGCACCCAGCGGATGTCGACCTTGGCGCGGTGTGCGAACCCACCGGCCCGCAACGCCTCGGTGACCGACAGGTAGGCGTCGGGCAGGTCGACGTACTTGCCGACGAGGGCGACCCGCACGGTCTCGCGGGGCTGGTGCACCCGGTCGAGCAGATCACCCCACACGGTCCAGTCCACGTCGCGGAACGGCAGGCCGAGCTGGCGGACGACGTAGGCGTCCAGGCCTTCGCGGTGCAGGACCTTGGGGATGTCGTAGATCGACGGGGCGTCGGGGCAGGAGATGCAGCCGTCGACGTCCACGTCGCACATCAGCGCGATCTTCGCCTTGAGGGCGGCGGGGACCTCCCGATCGCAGCGCAGCACCAGCGCGTCGGGCTGGATGCCGATGTTGCGCAGCGCCGCCACCGAGTGCTGGGTGGGCTTGGTCTTCAGCTCACCCGACGGGGCCAGGTAGGGCACGAGGGAGACGTGCAGGAAGAAGACGTTGCCGCGACCGACGTCGTGGCGGACCTGGCGAGCCGCTTCGAGGAAGGGCTGGGACTCGATGTCGCCGACGGTTCCCCCGATCTCGGTGATGACCACGTCGGGAACGTTGCCGTCCTTGTCGGGGCCGGCCATCGCCATGATCCGGTTCTTGATCTCGTCGGTGATGTGCGGGATCACCTGGACGGTGTCGCCGAGGTACTCGCCGCGCCGCTCCTTGGCGATGACCGTGGAGTAGATCTGGCCGGTGGTGACGTTGGCGGCGGCGTTGAGATCGCGGTCGAGGAAGCGTTCGTAGTGGCCCACGTCCAGGTCGGTTTCGGCGCCGTCCTCGGTGACGAAGACCTCGCCGTGCTGGAAGGGGTTCATGGTGCCGGGATCGACATTCAGGTAGGGGTCGAGCTTCTGCATGGTCACGCGCATTCCGCGCGCGGTGAGAAGAGCGCCCAGGCTCGATGCCGTCAGCCCCTTGCCCAACGAGGAGGCGACACCCCCGCTGACGAAGATGTGCTTGGTGGCGGTACGCGAGTGGCGTGACTGTGGCAAAGAAGCTCCCGTGACGTCTGGTGCAGGACTTCGGACTGATGACGGAACAACTGGGGCCTGCACGACCCACGGAACTTCACGGTAACACCTGCCGCGGGTCCCGCGTACACGACTCGCCCGGATCGGACGGGGATCACACCGTCCGCCGCGGCGCGCCCCGTCAGCGGGCGGCGGTTCCGACGGTGACGGCGCCGGCGTTGGGCCCGGTTCCGTACCGGCCCGACACCCCGGCGAGCTGTTCCTGCAGCGCCAGCACCGTGGTGATACGGCCGGATTCGCGGTCGACGGTGTCGACCGTGGACAGACCGGCCGACAGCGCCGCGTCGGCCCGCACCACGGCAACGGCCCCGTTGCCGACGGCGGCGCCGGGCCGTCCGGCCAGGACCGTGCCGGCGCCCCGGGAGTCGAACGCGGCGGCGAAGCGGGCCAGCAGCGCGCCGCGGTTACCGCCGGCCTCGGCCCCGGCCTCCCCGTCGCCGGTGACGACGATCGCGGCCTGCGCGGGCTCGACGGTCCCGTCGTCGTATGCGACGAATCCGCCGCCGCGCAGCGTGGACAGGGCGAGGTCGCGTTCCTGGGGGGTGCTGCGCGGTTGCGCGTTCGCCGGATCGACGAGCAGCACGGCGCCGAGCAGGTCGCCGGCCAGGCTGCCCTGGTCCACGGCGCCGGTCTGCAACTGCACCCCGGCGGGCACGACGTTGGTGACGGTGGTGCGCAACTGGTCGGCGCCCGCGGCGTCGACGAAGGACTCGGTCAGCGAGATCCGGCCGGTCACGGCGGCGCCCGCGGCCTCGACGGTGCGGATCACCGCGTCCAGGTCCGCCGGGTCGGTGTCGGGGGTGGCGATCATGAGCACCGTGCGACCGGCGAGCGTGTCGCGCACGATGCGTCCGGACACGGCGGCGTCGAAGCCGTCCGCCGCGTTGAGCTGCTCGGTGAGCGCGTTGGTGCGGTCCTCGGCGTCCTGCAGCCGGCGCTGCAACTCGGACCGGTCGTCGCGCAGGCCGGCGACGACGCTGTCCGACAACAGCCCGGAGCCGAGGGCGATGCCCACGGCCAGGGCGAGGAAGACTGCTGCGATCGAGATTGCGTGGTGACGCAACGAGATCACGCGGTCAGCCCCTGCACCCACACCACGAGGCTGTCCCAGCTCTGCACGGCCCAGTCCACGACGTCGCCGCCGAGGTTGGACACGATCAGGGCGACGATCACGGCGATCAGCGCGGCGAACACCAGCAGGGCGATCACCCCGCCGGAGACGCGGCTGCGGTAGAGGGTGGCGACGGCCTTGGCGTCGACCAGTTTCGGGCCCACCTTCAGCCGGGTCATGAACGCCGACGGGTTGCTGTCACGGCGGCCCTGGTCGAAGAACTCGTCGAGCGAGACGGTGCTGCCGACGGTGACGACGAGGGCGGCGCCGTGGTGGTCGGCGAGCAGCAGCGCCAGGTCGGCGGGGGCGCCGGTGGCGGGGAATGTCATCGCGCCGATGCCCAGGTCCTGGATCCGTTCGAGACCGGGCGCGTGACCGTCGTGATCGGCCGGCAGCACCACCTCGGCGCCGGACTTGAGGGTTTCGGTGCCGATCTCGTCCGGGTCGCCGACGATCAGATCCGGCCGGTACCCGGCGCGGACGAGCGTGTCGGCGCCGGTGCCGACACCGACGAGGATCGGCGAGTACTCCTTGATGAACGGTTTGAGATTCTTCAGGTCCTGCTCGTGGTCCGGTCCGTCCGCGACCACCACCACGTGCCGGTCGCGCAGGTCCACGTCGACGTCGGGCACTCCGACCCCGTCGATGAGCAGCGGGCTCTCCGAACGGATGAACTCGATGGTGTTGCCCGAGAACGCCTCGAGGTGGTCGACCAGACCGGTTTTCGCCTCGATCATGCGGTCGGAGATCTCGGTCTCGGTCTGCTCCTCGCCCTGGATCAGCAGCCGCTCCCCGGAATAGACCCCGCCCTCGTGCAGGCGAACCTTGGCGCCGTCCTTGATCTTCTTGAACACCTCGGGACCGGTGTTGTCGATCAGGGCGATGCCGTTGGCCACGAGCACCTCGGGGCCGAGGTTCGGGTAGCGGCCGGTGATCGACGTCGAGGCGTTGACCACGGCGGTCACTCCCGCCTCGACGAGCGCGTCGGCAGTGACACGGTCCATGTCGACGGCGTCGAGAACGACGATGTCGCCGGGACCGACCCGACGCAGGAGCTTGGTCTGGTTCTTGTCGACCCGGGCAATGCCGCTCACTCCGGGCAACGTTTCGTTATTGCGTGACAGCAGCGCCGGCATCTTCATGGCATCGATGATGAACCCGGGCCGCGGCCGGGCAACGGAGGCGCGCCGGGGCGGGATCAGCCCCGGCGTTCGGCGTGCGCGGTGGCGAGCAGTTCCTCGGCGTGGGCCCGGCCCGTCTCGGTGTCGCCGAGACCGGCGAGCATGCGGGCGAGTTCGGCGACTCGTTCGGTCTCGGTGAGGGTGCGCACCCCGCTGCTGACGACGCCGCCCGCGTCGTCGACCTTGTCGACGACGAGATGGGTGTCGGCGAATGCAGCGACCTGCGGTAGATGGGTGACCACGATGACCTGATGCGTGCGGGACAACCGGGCCAGGCGCCGGCCGATCTCGACCGCCGCGCGACCGCCGACCCCCGCATCGACCTCGTCGAACACCATCGTGGCGCCGCGCTCGGATCCGGCCAGCACCACCTCGAGCGCGAGCATCACGCGGGAGAGCTCGCCGCCGGAGGCGCTGCGGGCGATCGGCAGGGACCGGGCGCCGCTGTGCGCGGCGAGCCGGAACTCGACGTCGTCGACACCCGACGTGCCGGCGTGCAGCAACCGCCCGCCGACCTCGAGAGGTGCGCTGTCCTGCGGTCCCGCCTCCCGGTCCCGCACCTGCACGTCCAGACTCGCCCGTCCCATCGCCAGGCCGGAGAGCTCCTTGCTCACCGCCTTGGCGAGCTTGTCGGCAGCCTTCCTGCGGGCGGCGGTGAGGGCGGTGGCGGCTTCGGCGGTCGCGGCCGCCTCACGGTCGGCGCGTGCGGCGAGCTCGGCGACCGCATCGGCGGACACGTCGATCCGCGACAACCGATCACGGGCGTCGCGGGCCCACGCGAGCACGCCGTCGATGTCCGCGGCGTACTTGCGGGTGAGCGATTTCAGCTCGGCCTGACGGCCGAGCAACGTCTCGAGGACACCCGGATCGGACGGCAGGTCCGACAGGTACCCGGACAGCTCGCCCGCGACGTCGGTGACCACGGCGATGGCCTCGTCGAGCCGCGGCCCGAGCTCGCGCAGGGCGGGGTCCTCGGCCGCCTCGAGGCGCGCCCGGGACTCCCCGAGCAGATCCAGCGCCGCCGCGCCGCCCACGTCGTCGCCGCCGGCGAGCGCGGCCTGTGCGCCCTGGGCGGAGTCGCGCAGCGAATCGAGGTCGCCGAGCCGGCGCACCTCGGCCACGATCCGGGTGTCCTCCCCCGGCTGCGGGTCGACCGCGTCGATCTCGTCGAGCGCGAACCGCAGGCGGTCCGCCTCCTGCGCGAGTTCGCGGGACTTCTCGGTGCGTTCGAGTAGTTCGTCCCGCGCGGCCAGCCAGCGCCGGCGGTGTTCCTGGTACGTCGACAGCAGCGACGTGATCGTCTTGCCGGCGAACCGGTCGAGCGCGGCGCGCTGCTGGTCGGGTCGCAGCAGCCGCAGCTGATCGTTCTGGCCGTGCACGGTCAGCAGCGGATCGGTGAACTCCGAGAGCACCCCCACCGGGACACTGCGACCGCCGAGGTGGGCGCGGGAGCGGCCGTCGCTGCCGACGGTGCGGACCGCGATGATGCTGCCGTCCTCGTCACGCTGGGCGCCGGTCGTCTCGAGCAGTCGCGCCACCTCCCGCTCGACGTGGCTGGGCACGGCGCCCGCCGCGCCCGAGCCGCCGTCGGCGTCGATGCAGAACCGACCCTCCACGACGGCGCGGGCGGCGCCGACACGGACGCGGGTAGGGTCGGCGCGGACCCCCGACAGTAGATGCAGGCTGGTCACGACCATGGTCTTGCCGGCTCCGGTTTCGCCGGTCAGGACGGTCAGACCGCCGTGGAACTGGGCGCCCGCCTCGGAGATGACCCCCAGATTGTCGATCCGGATCTCGGCAAGCACCTCACAGTCTCCTTCCCCGCCAGCCCTTCACCGGAAGATCGAACTTGCGCACCATTCGGTCGGCGAACGGCGCCGAGTCCAGGCGCACCCACCGCACGGGATGCTTGCCGCGGACCACCTCGAGCCGCCCACCCGCGGGCAGGTCGAGGGTGCGGCGGCCGTCGCAGAACACCAGCCCGTCGTGGCTGCCGGCGAGGGTCTCCACGGCGATCAGCGATTCCGGGCTGGTCACCATGGGCCGGGCGAACAGAGCGTGGGCGTTGCTGGGAATCACCAGCAACGCTTCGAGTTCCGGCCAGACGATCGGGCCGCCGGCGGAGAACGCGTAGGCGGTCGAGCCGGTCGGGGTGGCGATCAGCACTCCGTCGCATCCGAACGCCGACACCGGCCGACCGTCGACCTCGAGCACCACCTCGAGCACGCCCAGGCGGGACTTGTTCTCGAGGCTGGCCTCGTTGAGCGCCCATCCCCGGTCGACGATCGCGTCGTCGACCCGGATCGCGACGTCCAGCGTCATCCGCTCCTCGACCCGGTACTCGCGGCGCACCACCTGTGCCAGCGCCTCCTCGAGATGCTCGGTCTCGGCCTCGGCGAGGAAACCGATGCGTCCCAGGTTGATTCCGAGCACGGGCACCGTCGCGCACTGGGCCAGTTCGGCGGCGCGCAGGAAACTGCCGTCGCCGCCGAGCACGATCACCATCTCGCAACCCCGGGCGGCGTCCGGTCCGGGTTCGACGATGCGGACCCGGCCCTCGGGTCCGGCCAGGGGACCCAGACCGGTGCTGGCGACCTCGTCGTCGAGCACCCGCAGCCCGATGCCGGCCTCGCCGAAGATCTTCGCCGTGCGCTGCGCCGTCGCGGCGATCTCGACCCGTCCCGAGTGGGACACGAGCAGGACCTCGCGGGTCGCGCGCTCCGGGCCGGGCGCTGCACTATCTGTGGTCACTGGGGTCCTTCCTGCACGGCTCGTTCGACCAGCTCGACCACGTCCGCGTCCGGCTCGGCCGGGCCCGGTTCCCCGGCGCGCAGCCACAGGAAGTATTCGACATTGCCGGACGGACCGGGCAGCGGACTGGCCACCGCCCCGAGGGTACGCAGCCCGAGAGTCTGGGCTTCGCGCGCGACGTCGAGGACCGCCTCGGTCCGCAATGCCGCAGCCCGGACGACACCGCCACTGCCGACCCGCTCCTTCCCGACCTCGAACTGCGGTTTGACCATGGGTAGCAGATCTGCGCCCGCGGTCACGCACCGCACGAACGCCGGAAGCACCAGCTTCAGCGAGATGAAGGACAAATCCGCCACCACCAGCTCGACCGGCCCCCCGATCGCGTCCGCATCGATGTTACGCACGTTTGTTCGATCGATCACGCGGACCCGGTCGTCGGACTGCAGCCGCCACACCAGCTGGCCGTAGCCCACGTCGACGGCGACGACTTCCCGTGCGCCCTCGTGCAACAGCACGTCCGTGAAGCCCCCGGTGGAGGCCCCGGCGTCGAGACACCGCCGGCCGGCGACCCGAAGTCCCCGGTCGGTGAACGCCTCGAGGGCGCCGAGCAGCTTGTGAGCACCTCGTGACGCCCACTCCACCTCGTCGGCGACCTCGGTGACCAACAGGGGCGCCCCCGGATCGACTTGCGTCGCAGGCTTCGTCGCGACCGTGCCGTGGACGAGGACCCGTCCCGCAGCGATCAGCTCGCCGGCGTGCTCGCGGGACCGGGCGAGGCCCCGACGGACCAGCTCCGCGTCGACTCGCGCTCGCCGGGCCACGTCAGATCTTGTCCACGGTAGCGAGCGCCTGGACGAGCAGGTCGTGTGCCTGTTCGAGCAGCTGCGCCTGCCGCGGGATGATCTCGGACGGATCGGCCGCACCGACAGCGGTGTCGCGGGCACGCGTGAGCAGCCCCTCGACATCGGTGTGGATCGACCGAGGATCCATACCCGGATGGGAGCCTGGAAGGTGATCGCCTGGGCGTGGTATCGACGTGCTCATCATCGACCACGCTAGTGCATGCCGGTGACGAACCGGCACACCACGCAGAACGGTCTCAGCGGGGCATTCCCCACCGCGCCAGCAGGTCGTCCGTCGCCACGACCCGACCGAAGCCGGGATGGGACCAGGCGACGTCGAGCACGGCACGAAGAGCAGCCATCGGGTCCGCGGCCGGTTGCGGGGCCAGATGCACGTCCCGACCGTCGAACGACACCGCGTGGGGCTCGCGCGTGCCCGGCCGCAGCTCGGCGGCCTCGCCGTCGAGACTCGCGAGCGAGTCCGCAACATAGGTGGGACGTTGCTCCGCCGGGGCCCGGAGCAGGTCCGCGACAGTGCTCACCCCGGTCAGCACCAGTAGCGAATCGACACCGACGGCATTCGCGCCGGCGATGTCGGTGTCGAGCCGGTCGCCGACCACGAGCGGACGCGAGGCACCGCTGCGCACGACGGCGTCCTCGATCAGTGGCGCGGCCGGTTTGCCGGCCACCAGCGGCTCACGTCCCGTCGCCGACCGCAGGGCCGCGACCATGGAACCGTTCCCGAGCACCAGACCTCGCTCGGTGGGCAGCGTCGAGTCGATGTTCGTCGCCACCCACAGCGCGCCGGAGCGCAGTGCGAGCGTCGCCTCGGCGAGAATCGCCCATCCGGTTTCCGGGGAATGCCCCTGCACGACCGCCACCGGGTCGGCGTCGGCGGAGCGTACCGGCACCAGCCCGACCCCGGCGACCTCGTCGACGAGGGCTTCGGTGCCGACCACCAGCACCGGCGCGCCGGCCGGAACCCGCTCCGCCAGCAGCCGGGCCGCGGACTGGGAGCTGGTGACCACGTTCGACTCGTCGGCCGCGAAACCGAGTTCGCGCAGGTGTTTGGCGACCTCACCGGGGCGGCGGCTCGCGTTGTTGGTGACGTAGAACAACCGCTCAGCCCCCTCGGACAGGGCCTCGCGGGCGCCCGGCACCGCTTCGGCGCCGCGGTAGACGGTGCCGTCCAGGTCGAGCAGAAGGACGTCGTAGTGGGTCCGCAACGATGCGCCCGTACCGGTCACAGATCCTCTCCGGTGAGCTCGGCGACGCGTTCCTCGGCGTCGGTGTCCCCCTCCAGATCGGCGGCGGCGGCGTTGAGGAACCACTTCAATCCGTCCTCGGTACGTCCCGCTGCCACGAGCGCGTCCGCATACGCGTAGAACAGGCGCGCGGCGGACGGTCCGGTGCGCGAGGCGTCCAGTTCCGGCGTCTGCAGGGTGACCACCGCCTGGTCGAACTGCCCCAGGTCCATCCGGGCACCCGCGACGACGATGCGCAGTTCGGTGGCCTCGTCTCCGGTCAGCGCCCGAGCCTCGTCGCTACGGCCCAGCTCGATCGCCCGTTCCGGTCGGCCGAGTCCGCGCTCGCAGTCCGCCATGACCGCCAGCAATCCGGGTCCACCGGCCATCCGGCGAGCGGCCCGCAACTCGGACAGGGCCTCCGCCCATTCGCCGGCGTGGTAGGCGGTGATGCCCGCTGCCTCCCGGACCACGGCGATGCGGCCGGCGCGCTGCCGCGCAGCACGCGCATGAGCCAGGGCGACACGGGGGTCGTCGTCGATGAGGCGGCCGGCCATGACCAGGTGCCGAGCCACCGCGTTGGCGTTCGACTTGTCGAGGCTCAGCAGATCCCGGCGGATGGTCGGATCGAGCTCCGACGCCTCGACGTCTTCGGGAAGATCCGGCTCGTCCGGTCGAGATTCGCGACGTCCAGCGGGAACGCCTTCCCGACCCCGGCCCGGGCCGAAGCCGCCTTCGCCGCCGCGGCGGCGCGGGGCGTTGCCGTCCCGCTGTTCGGGTCCGTGGCCGGCCCGGGACGTGCCGGTGCGCCGATCATCCCGGGTCCGATCGTCACGCCGGTCACCGGTGCGCCGATCGTCCCGGCGGTCCTCGTTCGTGCTTCGATGCGGACGCTCGCCGCGCCGTTCACCGTAGGGCCGGTCTCGCCGGTCTCCCGGCGGGCGGTCGCTGCGGGGTCGCTCGGACCGGGCGCCCTCCCGGGAGTCGTCCCCGGCGCCCTTGGGTGCCTCACTTCGGCGTTCCCCGCGGAACGTGCGGTCCTCGCCGCGGCGATCCGGTCGGCCGGCGAATCCTTGCCGGCGGTCCTCGCTGCGGGCCTGACCCCGATCACCGCCTTGGCGACGTTCGCCGCTGTCTCCGCGTCCCGACCTGGGAGTGGACCCTCCACCCCGGAAGGATCGACGCTCACCATTGTTGTCGGACACAGAAAAATCCTTTCACGAAAAACGACGAGAGGGGACCCACCAGGTGGGTCCCCTCTCGGTAACGGGTGTTCGGCGG
>NZ_AJFC01000365.1:0-7538 GCF_000256505.1 Rhodococcus sp. P14
AGCCTTGGCCGCCGTGGTCTTCTTCGCCGGAGCGGCCTTGGCGGCGGTCTTCTTCGCCGCCGCGGTCTTCTTGGCGGGCGCAGCCGCGCCGCGCTTGACGGCCGGACCCGTCGCGGGGAGCTTCTGCGAACCGGCGATGACCGCCTTGAACTGAGCGCCGGGGCGGAAGGCCGGCACCGACGTCGGCTTGACCTTCACGGTCTCACCCGTACGCGGGTTGCGCGCGACCCGGGCTGCGCGGCGGCGCTGCTCGAAGACACCGAATCCGGTGATGGTGACGCTCTTGCCCGAGTGCACTGCACGCACGATCGCGTCGACCATGTGCTCCACGGCCGCCGTTGCCGTGCGCCTGTCCGAACCGAGTTTCTCGGTCAGAACATCGATCAGCTCTGCCTTGTTCATTGCATTCCTCCGCACATTACGGTCCACCGTCAGACCGACTCGAGTCCACGGTAGACCCGCAAACGGGCAAGAGTCTATGTGCCACGCCAATTCTCATGCAAATTGCCGGCGGGCCGGATCCGGACGTGCAGTCGGATCCGGCCCGCCGAGGCCCGATTCGAGGGCTCGATCAGGGCGCCGGAAGGGTTCGTGGTTTCCAAGAAGGCCTTGCGTTTTCGTACTCGGAAATCGCCTCTACCTGGCGCAACGTGAGTCCGATGTCGTCGAGACCCTCCAACAGCCGCCACCGGGTGTAGTCGTCAATGCTGAACGGCACCACGGTGGTTCCGGCGGTCACGGTACGAGCGCCGAGATCGACCTCGAGCTCCAGCCCCGGCTGCTGTTCGATGAGCTTCCAGAGCAATTCGACGTCCGGTTGTTCGACCTGCGCGGCCAGCAATCCGGCCTTGCCGGCGTTGCCCCGGAAGATGTCGGCGAAGCGGGACGAGATGACGACGCGGAAACCGTAGTCGGACAGCGCCCACACGGCGTGCTCGCGCGAGGACCCGGTGCCGAAGTCCGGGCCGGCCACCAGGACGCTGCCCCGGTCGAACGGCGGGGTGTTCAGCACGAAGGACGGATCCGTGCGCCACGCGGCGAACAGCCCGTCCTCGAATCCGGTTCGAGCGACTCGCTTCAGGTACACCGCAGGGATGATCTGATCGGTGTCGACGTTCGACCGGCGCAGCGGGACGCCGATTCCCTTGTGAGTGGTGAAGGCTTCCATCGAAAATTCTCCTTCGGTTCCGTGACCTAGTCCAGATCCGCCGGAGCGGAGAGAGTGCCGCGCACCGCAGTCGCCGCCGCGACCTGAGGCGAGACGAGGTGGGTGCGTCCGCCCTTGCCTTGGCGGCCTTCGAAGTTCCGGTTCGAGGTCGAAGCGCAGCGCTCACCCGGTGCCAACTGGTCCGGATTCATGCCCAGGCACATCGAGCAGCCGGCCTGACGCCATTCCGCCCCTGCGGCCGTGAATATCTCACCGAGACCTTCGGCTTCGGCTTGGGCACGAACGCGCATCGATCCGGGCACGACGAGCATGCGGACACCGTCGGCGACCGTGCGGCCCTGCAGGACGTCGGCGACGGCCCGCAGATCCTCGATCCGGCCGTTGGTGCACGACCCGACGAAGACGGTGTCGACGGGCACCTCCCGCAGCGGCGTCCCGGGTTCGAGTCCCATGTACCGCAGTGCCTTCTCGGCCGCGAGGCGCTCGCTCTCGTCCGCCATCGCCGCCGGATCGGGCACCGACGCACCGAGGGGCGCGCCCTGCCCCGGGTTGGTGCCCCACGTGACGAAGGGCGTCAGAGCCGACCCGTCGATGCGGACCTCGGCGTCGAAAACCGCATCCTCGTCGGTCTTCAACTGCTCCCACGCCGCCACCGCGGCGTCCCAGTCCGCGCCCTGCGGGGCGTGCGGGCGGCCCTTCAGGAACTCGTAGGTGATCTCGTCCGGTGCGATCATCCCGGCCCGGGCGCCCGCCTCGATGGACATGTTGCAGATGGTCATCCGCGCTTCCATCGACAGCTTCCGGATGGCCTCGCCGCGGTACTCGAGCACGTAGCCCTGGCCGCCGCCGGTGCCGATCTCGGCGATGACGGCGAGGATCAGGTCCTTGCTCGAGACGCCGGGGGGCAGTTCGCCGTCGACGGTGATCGCCATCGTCTTGAACGGGCGCAGCGAAAGCGTCTGGGTCGCCAGCACATGCTCGACCTCGCTGGTGCCGATACCCATCGCCAGGGCACCGAAGGCGCCGTGGGTGGAGGTATGACTGTCGCCGCACACCACCGTCGTGCCCGGCTGCGTCAGTCCGAGCTGTGGTCCGACGACGTGGACGATGCCCTGCTCCACGTCCCCCATCGGATGCAGCCGGATGCCGAACTCCTCACAGTTGCGGCGCAACGTCTCGACCTGGGTGCGCGAGACGGGGTCGGCGATGGGCTTGTCGATGTCGACCGTGGGCACGTTGTGGTCCTCGGTCGCGATGGTCAGGTCCGGGCGCCGCACGGGCCGATTCGCCAGCCGCAGTCCGTCGAACGCCTGCGGGCTCGTGACCTCGTGCACGAGATGCAGATCGATGTAGATCAGGTCCGGCTGCCGTGCCGCCCCCTCTCCCGTACCGCGCACGACCACGTGCTGGTCCCACACCTTCTCCGCCAGAGTCTTTCCAGCCATCTTCTCCACCTGTCGTACGTGACGAACGCGGTTCCCGTTCTCGGGCTGTCCCGGGCCGCGAATACTGTCGTCCCCGCCGGTTTCCGCGTGGGCTATGCTTCCCATTATGCGAGACGGAGGTATCGACCTATGAGACAGCATAGCGGGATCGGAGTGCTGGACAAAGCCATGGCGGTCCTCCACGCGGTGGCTCGGCAACCGTGCAACCTCACCGAACTGTGCGCTCGCACCGGACTACCCCGCGCCACTGCCCACCGCCTCGCGGTCGGGCTCGAAGTGCACCGGCTGCTCGCGCGCGACGGCGACGGCCAGTGGCGACCGGGCCCCGGCCTGGCCGAACTGTCCGCGGGCGCGGGTGACCCGCTCGTCGATGCGGCCTCGCTCGTTCTCCCGCGGCTGCGCGAGATCACCGGGGAGAGCGTGCAGTTGTACCGGCGGGAGGGCACGCACCGGGTATGCGTCGCCGCACTCGAACCACCGACAGGTCTGCGCGACACCGTCCTCGTGGGTGCGAGACTGCCGATGACTGCCGGGTCCGGCGCGCGGGTCCTGCTCGCCTGGGCCGACGCCGCGACGCAGCGGGCGATCCTGCCGGAGGCCGCATTCGGCGAGCGGGTGCTCGCCGAGGTGCGTCGCCGGGGCTGGGCGCAGAGCGTCGCCGAACGCGAACCCGGCGTCGCCTCGGTGGCCGCACCGGTGCGCGATGCCTCCGGTTCGGTCGTCGCCGCCATCTCCGTCTCGGGACCCGTCGACCGGATGGGCCGCCGGCCCGGAGCGCGGTGGGCCGCGGACCTGCTCGCGGCCGCCGACGCCCTGCACAAGCGGCTCTAGAAGGCTGTCGCGTCCGCCGGCTCCTGTGCCACAGTGCACGGATGGGAACCCACCAGCGCGCACAGATCACGATGTCCGACGCCGAGATCGGCGACTTCCTCGGCCGCAGCCGCGTCGCGACGATGGCCACCGTCGGCCCCGGCGGCCTCCCCCACCTCGTCGCGATGTGGTACGCCGTGCTCGACGGCGAGATGTGGTTCGAGACGAAGCTGAAGTCGCAGAAGGCGGTCAATCTGCGGCGCGACAACCGGATCAGCGCGCTCGTCGAGGACGGCCACACGTACGACACGCTGCGCGGAGTCTCCCTGGAGGGGCATGCCGAGGTGGTCGAGGACCGGGACGTGCTGTTCCGCGTGTGCCGGAGCGTGTGGGAGCGCTACACGGGCCCGTACACCGAGGACGTGCGTCCCGCGATCGAGCAGATGATGCACAAGCGTGTCGCGGTGCGCGTCGTCGCGGAACGAACCCGGTCCTGGGATCACCGCAAGCTGGGACTGGCGGCCATGCCGATCGGCGGCAGCACCGCGCCGTACCTGTTCGAATCGCTGGAAAACCGCGCGACAGACGCAGGGCTGCCGGGTTAGATTCCCGATGGCCCGGCCGAGTACCGGGTGGGGAAGGGAGACAGCGATGCACGAGCCGAACGAGGAGCGGATCGCGGAGCAGTTCCGCGCAGCCCTCGAACGCAAGAATCAGCACGCCCGCCGCGGCACGGACCATCTCGACGGGAGGGCCAAGGCGCAGGCGCCGCACGGCAGCGCCGACCACCGCCGCAATTTCCGGCGCAAGAGTGGTTGACGAGCGCAGAACGACGAAGGTCCCTGCCGATCCGTGGATCGGCAGGGACCTTCGTTTGGTAGCCCCGACGGGATTTGAACCCGCGCTACCGCCTTGAGAGGGCGGCGTCCTAGGCCGCTAGACGACGGGGCCAGGAACTTTCACTGCTCGGAGAAGAACACCCTTCGAACTCGCGATCGAAGGGCCTTCCGTGGTAGCCCCGACGGGATTTGAACCCGCGCTACCGCCTTGAGAGGGCGGCGTCCTAGGCCGCTAGACGACGGGGCCAGGAACTTCTTCTCCGGTACTCCCCCACCTTGCGGCGGAGGCTCAGCCAGCTTAACCGGCCGAGGCTCGGTGACAAAATCACCGGGCAGACGCTGGGGTACCAGGACTCGAACCTAGAATGGCTGAACCAGAATCAGCTGTGTTGCCAATTACACCATACCCCAATGGCTTGTTCCGGAGACCCGCCTCGCGGCGGTGCGGCCTCCGTTCCGAACCGAGAAGAAGGTTAGCACCATCGGTGCCCCCAATTACAAATCGCCTGGTCAGGCCGGGTAAATCCGGCCCGGCCACGGGCGATCCCGCCGCCGGGCCCGGACCGGCTCAGGCGATGCGGGCGCGGGCGGCACGCAGACGCGCCAGCGAGACGTCCCGGCCGAGCAGTTCCATGGACTCGTACAGCGGCGGACTGATGTGCGAGCCCGTGAGGGCCACGCGCACCGGCGCGAAGGCCTTGCGAGGCTTGAGGCCGAGCTCGTCGATCAGCGCGGCCTTGAGGGCCTCCTCGAGGGACGCCGCCTTCCACTCGGCCACGCCACCGGCCGCAGCGATCGTCGCATCGAGCACGGGCGCGGCGTCGGGACCGAGGTTCTTGGCTGCGGCCGCCTCGTCGAGGACGAAGTCGGCCTCGTCGACGTAGAGGAACTTCAGCAGGTCCCACGCGTCCGACAGCACCACGATGCGGGTCTGGACCAGCTCGGCCGCCTCCGCGAACCGGGCGTCGTCGACGTCCGCGGTGATACGGCCGTGCTCCACGAGGAACGACTTCAGCCGTGCCGTGAAGTCGCCCGGCTCGAGCAGGCGGATGTGCTCGGCGTTGATGGCGTCGGCCTTCTTCTGGTCGAACCGCGCCGGATTCGAGTTCACCTTGGCGATGTCGAACGCGGCCACCATCTCGTCGAGCGAGAAGACGTCACGGTCGTCGGCCAGCCCCCAGCCGAGGAGCGCGAGGTAGTTGAGCAGGCCCTCGGCGATGAAGCCGCGGTCGCGGTGGATGAACAGGTTGGACTCGGGGTCGCGCTTGGAGAGCTTCTTGTTGCCCTGACCCATCACGAACGGCAGGTGACCGAACTCGGGCGTGAAATCGGTCACGCCGATGCGCTGCAGCGCCTCGTAGAGAGCGAGCTGGCGCGGCGTCGACGAGAGCAGGTCTTCGCCCCGCAGCACGTGGGTGATCCGCATGAGGGCATCGTCCACGGGGTTGACCAGGGTGTAGAGCGGGATGCCGTTGCCGCGGGTCAGTGCGAAATCGGGCACGGTGCCGGCCTTGAACGTGGTCTCACCGCGGACCAGATCGTTCCAGGTCAGGTCGTGATCGGGCATGCGCAGGCGCACGACGGGCTTGCGCCCCTCCTCGCGGTACGCCTGCCGCTGCTCGGCGGTCAGGTCACGGTCGTAGTTGTCGTAGCCGAGCTTCGGGTCGCGGCCGGCAGCGCGGTGGCGCGCCTCGACCTCTTCCGGCGTGGAGAACGACTCGTACGCCTCGCCCGCGTCGAGCAGCCGGGCGACGACGTCGAGGTGCAGGTCTCGCCGCTGCGACTGCCGGTACGGCTCGTACGGGCCGCCCACCTCGGGGCCCTCGTCCCAGTCGAGCCCGAGCCACCGGAGCGCGTCGAGGATGGCCCGGTACGACTCCTCGGTGTCGCGGGCGGCGTCGGTGTCCTCGATGCGGAACACGAAGGTGCCGCCGTGGTGACGGGCGAAAGCCCAGTTGAACAGGGCGGTGCGCACGAGGCCCACGTGCGGGGTTCCGGTCGGGGACGGACAGAAACGAACGCGTACTTCGCTGTTGGTCATGGCTCACTCGGGTCGAGGGATCGAAAAGACCCCTCCAGGCTAGTCCCGGCCGATCGCGAAGCCGCGGCCTACCTGCGCTTGGCGGTCACCGGGTTGGTCAGCGTGCCGATGTCCTCGACGGTGATCGAGACGGTGTCGCCGTCGACGAGCGGTCCGACGCCCTCCGGGGTGCCGGTGAGGATCACATCGCCCGGCAACAGGGTCATCACCGCCGAGACCCACTCGATCAGCTTCGGAATGTCGTGCACCATCAACGACGTTCGGCTCCGCTGACGCGTCTGTCCGTCGACCTGCGCGGTGATCTCGAGATCCGTGGGATCGATGTTCGTCTCGATCCAGGGCCCGAGGGGGCAGAACGTGTCGTGCCCCTTGGCCCGCGTCCACTGTCCGTCCTGCTGCTGATGGTCACGCGCCGAGACGTCGTTGGCCACCGTGTAGCCGAGGACGACGTCGAGCGCCTTCGCGGCCGGAACGTCCTTGCAGGGGCGGCCGATGACGACGGCGAGTTCGGCCTCGTGGTGGACGAGGTTGCTGCTCGGCGGGAGCACGATCGGCGCTCCCGGGCCGACGATGGAGGTGTTCGGCTTGAGGAAGATCACCGGCTCGTCGGGGACCTCGTTGCCGGACTCGGCCGCGTGGGCAGCGTAGTTGCGGCCGACGCAGACCACCTTGCTCGCCAGGATCGGCGCCAGGAGCCTGACGTCGGCGAGCGGCCAGCTGCGGCCGGTGAAGGTCGGGGTGCCGAAAGGATGTTCGGCGATCTCCTTCGCGATCGCGGCGTCCCCCTCCCCCTCGATGCTGACGAAGGCGACACCGTCCGGGCTGGCAATTCGACCAAGGCGCATGCCGGGGAGTCTATCCGTGCCGCCGCCCGCAGCCCTGCGGACCACGTCGCCCAGGTATAGGCTCCCACACAGAAGTTCACTCTACGGGATTCTTGTTTCAGATAGTGAGATGACATGACGGTTCGGGACATCGGCGCGCGGCGCTGGGTCATCCTGGCGCTCGGCGTGTTCGCGCAGGCGGCTCAGGCAGTCCTCGTCAACGGCGCCGCCTTCCTCATCCCCACGCTGCACGAGGACTGGGGCCTCACGCTTGCACAGGCCGGAACACTTTCCGCCGCACCGTTATTCGGAGTCGTCTTCAGTCTCGTCGCATGGGGTGCCCTGGCCGATCGGTACGGCGAGCGGCGGGTCCTGGCCGTCGGACTCGCACTGGCCGCGGCGGCCGCGGCC
>NZ_AJFC01000366.1:0-515 GCF_000256505.1 Rhodococcus sp. P14
CTCATGCTGGCCCTCGGCGGCGCCGCCGCGGCGAGTGCCAACGCCGCGAGCGGCCGCGTCGTCGTCGGCTGGTTCCCACCGCAGCAGCGCGGTCTCGCCATGGGGATCCGGCAGATGTCGCTGCCGCTCGGCGTCGCCGTCGCCGCACTGGCCATTCCTCCGCTCGCGCGCGACCACGGAATCGGCTCGGCCCTGGCCTTCGCCGCCGCGGTGTGTGCCGTCGCCGCGGTAGCGTGCGCGATCGGCATCGTCGATCCACCGCGGCCGGAACGCGCCCGGGCCGCCGAACTCGGCCTGCTCGACAACCCCTACCGCGCCGGGCGGTCGCTGCAACGGATCCACGCGGCGTCGGTCCTGCTGGTGGTGCCGCAGTACGTGGTGTGGACCTATGCGCTGGTGTGGCTGATCTCCGAGCGCGGCTGGACCGAGTCCGCCGCGGGCCTGGTCATCACCGCCGCGCAGTTCCTCGGTGCGCTGGGTCGCGTCGCCGCCGGCGGGGGGTCCGACCGGGTCGG
>NZ_AJFC01000367.1:0-22668 GCF_000256505.1 Rhodococcus sp. P14
GGCGCTCTCGGTGGTGCTGTCCATGGCCGCGCTCGCGGCCGCCTCGCTCACCGACTCGGCCGTCGCCGTCGCGCTCCTGATCGTGGCCTCGGTGACGACGGTGGCCCCGAACGGCCTGGCCTTCACCGCGGTCGCCGAGATCGCGGGACCGTTCTGGGGTGGCCGCGCGCTGGGCATCCAGAACACCGGCCAGTTCGTCGCCGCGGCGTGCGTGGGTCCCGCGTTCGGCGGGCTCATCGCACTGGCCGGCTTTCCCGCGGCGTTCGCGCTCGCCGCGCTGATCCCGGCCGCCGCGGTGCCCCTGGTCCCCCGCAAATGAGCCGGTGCGGCCTCCCGGACGCCGGGAGGCCGCACCGGGACGGGGTCAGAGGGCGGCCGCGATGCGGTCGCCGACCTCCGTGGTCACGATCGGACCCGCGCCGCGGGCGGCGAGGTCCGCCTCGACCGCACGCTCGACCCGGGCCGCCTCGTCCGGCCGGCCGAGGTGGCGTAGCAGCAGGGCGACCGACAGGATCGCCGCGGTCGGGTCGGCGATACCCTTGCCCGCGATGTCCGGGGCGCTGCCGTGGACCGGCTCGAACATCGACGGGTTGGTGCCGGAGGCATCGATGTTGCCGCTGGCCGCCAGTCCGATGCCCCCGGTGACCGCACCGGCGAGATCGGTGACGATGTCGCCGAACAGGTTGTCGGTCACGATCACGTCGAACCGGCCCGGGTCGTCGACCATGTAGATGGTGGCGGCGTCGATGTGGCAGTAGGCCGTCTCGACGTCCGGGTACTGCGCGCCCACCGTCTCGACCGCACGCGTCCAGATGGCACCGGCGTTGGAGAGCACGTTGGTCTTGTGGATCAGGGTGAGGTGCTTGCGGCGGCTCTGCGCGAGCTCGAAGGCGTACCGCACGACGCGTTCGGCTCCGAACCAGGTGTTGATCGAGACCTCGGTGGCGATCTCGTGGGGGGTTCCGACGCGGATGGCACCGCCGTTGCCGGTGTAGGGGCCCTCGGTGCCCTCCCGCACCACGACGAAGTCGATCTCCGGCTGGGCCGCGAGCGGGGACCTCGCCCCGGGGTACAACCGCGACGGCCGCAGATTGACATGGTGATCGAGCGCGAACCGCATGTTCAGCAGCAGACCCCGCTCGAGCACGCCCGGGGTGACGGAGGGGTCGCCGATGGCGCCGAGCAGGATCGCATCGTGCGCGCGGATCGCCGCCAGGTCGGCGTCCGGGAGCAGTTCCCCGGTGGCGTTGTACCGCCGGGCGCCGAGGTCGTACTCGGTGGTCTCGAGGTCGGGGACGAGCGTCCCGAGCACCTTGAGGGCCTCTGCCGTGACCTCGACACCGATGCCGTCACCGGGAATGACCGCTAGCTTCATGGACACACTCTCTTCCTCTTCGCGACGACGGCCGCGACCGTGTTCGACGATCGCGGCCATCGGGTACAGCGGGGTGGTTCAGGACAGGTCGACCTGCGCGACGCGGGCGTCGAGCTGCTCCACGATCTGGGCGACCTCGGCGTCGCCGACGACCCGGTCGACCCGCAGGATCACCGTGGCGCCGGGTCCTTCGACGTCCTGGCTCAGCGCCGCCGCCTGGATGTCGATCCCGGCGTTGCCGAGGACCGTGCCGAGGACCCCGAGCACGCCCGGCCGGTCCTCGTAGTGGACGACGAGGTTGTGGCCCTCGGCACGCAGGTCGAAGCTGCGGCCGTTGATGTTGACGATCTTCTCGATCTGCTGCAGGCCGGTCAGCGCGCCGGTGACTGTGGTGACGAGTCCGTCGGCGGCCACGGCGCGGACCTCCACCGCGCTGCGGTGCGTGGAGGCCTCGCTGTGCTTGTCGACCTCCACACTGACGCCGCGCTGCTCGGCGAGGGCCGGGGCGTTGACGAAGGTGACCGGCTCGTCACTGCTGGCGGAGAACAGACCGCGCAGTGCCGCGAGGCCCAGGATCTCGACATTCTCCGCGGACAGCTCACCGCTGGCGACGACCTGCACGTTCTGCACCGCCTCCGGCGACAGCGTGCCGGCGATGAGACCGAGCTTGCGCACGAGCTCGAGCCACGGTGCGACCTCCTCGCCGACCGGACCGCCGGAGACGTTCACGGCGTCCGGGACGAACTCGCCGGCCAGAGCCAGCAGCACGCTCTTGGCGACGTCGGTGCCGGCGCGGTCCTGGGCCTCGGTCGTGGAGGCGCCCAGGTGCGGGGTGACGACGGTGTTGTCGAGGTCGAACAGCTTCGAGTCCGTGCAGGGTTCGGAGTGGAAGACGTCGAGGCCGGCGGCCCGAACCTTGCCGGAGACGAGGGCGTCGTGGAGGGCGTCCTCGTCGATGAGACCACCGCGGGCGGCGTTGACGATGATGACGCCGTCCTTGGCCCGCGCGAGCCGCTCGGCGTTGATCAGCCCCGCCGTCTCCTTGGTCTTGGGCAGGTGCACGGAGATGAAGTCGGCGCGCTCGATCAGCTCGTCGATGTCGACCAGTTCGATCCCCAGCTGGGCGGCACGGGCCGGCGGCAGGTAGGGGTCGTAGGCGATGACGTGGGTCTCGAAGGCGGCGAGGCGCTGGGCGAACAGCTGTCCGATCCGGCCCAGGCCGACCACGCCGACGGTCTTGCCCAGGATCTCGGTGCCGTTGAAGCTCGACCGCTTCCAGGTGCGCTCACGCAGCGTGCGGTCGGCGGCGGGGATCTGCCGGGCCGTGGCCATCAACAGCGCCACGGCGTGCTCGGCGGCCGAATGGATGTTGGACGTCGGAGCGTTGACGACCATCACACCGCGTTCGGTGGCGGCCGGGATGTCGACGTTGTCGAGGCCGACGCCGGCGCGACCGACGATCTTCAGCTTCGTGGCGGCGGCGAGGACCTCGGCGTCGACCGTGGTCGCCGAACGGACCAGCAGGGCGTCCGCCTCGGGCACCGCCGCGAGCAGCGCGGGACGGTCCGGGCCGTCGACCCAGCGCACCTCGACGCCGTCACCGAGCGCATCGACGGTCGACTGCGCCAGCTTGTCGGCGATCAGGACAACGGGACGGCCATTCTGGCTCACGTGCGAACTCCCCTGTGGTTGGTTTGTCTGACGGGTCGTCGACGGCGCCGCACCCCGAGGTGCGCGAAGCAGCCGTGACCCGGCTCAGTTTAGTGCGTACGTGTCTCTTCCGGACCGCCACCCTGCGAGGCGCAGTGGATTTCGCGACGGGCGTGCCGGCCGGGGCAGCGCCCGGTCGGCGGCACGCGCCGGCCGGTACCGGGTGCGGGAGCTCAGCGCCGACGATTCCTCTTGCGCGGCAGCGACTTCGACACGCGACCCGCGGTGTGATCGGGGTTACCGCGCGGCGCGGGTTCCGGGGACGGCGACGACGCGCGGTGCCGGAAGGCGACGACCGCTGTCCGCACAGTGGGATAGAAGCGGTCGGGGGTGAACCGGTCCCCCACCCCGAACTGTACGAGCCGGTCCTTGATGGGCCCCTTCATGGCGGCGAAGGCCAGGCGGATCTTCCTGCCTGCGAGGTATCGGTCCAGGTCGACGAGTTCGTCGACGGCGGTGGTGTCGAGACCGGTGATCGGTTCGGCAGCGATCACGACCCATTCGACCGGCTCGGGCGACTGCGCGACCAGCGAGCGGACGTAGTCGTCGAAGATCGAACCGTTGGCGAAGAACAGGGGGGCGTCGAACCGCACCAGCAGCAGACCGGGGATGCGATGCCCTTCGGGGTGACGGTTGATGTCGTGGAAGCCCGCGACACGGGTGAGCTCGACGAGCTCGGTGCGGTACGGCGACCATGCGTGCCCCACGACGGCGACGAACGAGAGGCCGATAGCGACGAGGATCCCCTCCAGAACTCCGACGAGCGCCACCCCGAGGAAGGCCGCCGCCGCGAGGCCGGCCTCGATCCGGCTCATCCGCCACATGCGGACCACCCCGCGCACGTCGATGAGCGCCGAGGCCGCGACCAGGACGACCGCTGCGAGCGTCGCCTCGGGCAGATAGGCGGTCACGCCGGGGGCGAGCAGCACGAACAGCAGGACAGCGACGGCGCCGACCACCCCGACGAGCTGGGTGCGGGCGCCGTTCTGCTCGGCGACGGGCGTGCGGGACGAGCTGGCCGAGATGGGGAATCCCCCGAACAGACCGGTCGCGACATTGGCGGCGCCGATGGCCTTCATCTCGGTACTGCCGTCCACGTCGTCGCCGCGGCGGGCCGCGAAGGTCCGCGAGAGCACCCCCGTGTCCGCGAACGCGATGAGCGCGATGCCGGCTGCCGGGCCGAGCAGCGCGAGCACGTCGGCCCAGCTCACCGCGGCCACGGACGGTGCCGGCAACCCGGAGGGCAGCGCCCCGACCATGGCGATCCGCTCCGTCAGGCCCAGCAGCGCGGACACCCCACACGCTCCGGCCACGGCGACCAGGACACCCGGGATGCGCGCCCGCAGGAGGCGGAACGCCACGATCACCACCAGGGACGTCACCCCGACGGCGGTGGCGACGGGGTCGACGTCACCCGCGGCGACCGCGCGGACGATCGCGGCGAGGTCCTGGGGCAGACCCGGTTCGTCGATCGCGAAGCCGAACAGTGTCGGCAGCTGCCCCACCACGACGACCAGCGCGATGCCGTTGAGGTAGCCGAGCCTGATCGGTTTGGACAGCAGTTCGGTGACGAAGCCGAGCCGCAGGAAACCGGCGGCGACGAGGATCACACCCACGAGCAGGGCCAGGACTCCCGCGAGGGCCAGGGCCTCCTGTGGATCGCCGGTCGCGGCGAGCGGGAGCACCGCCGCGGCGATGAGCGGCGCGAGGGCCGAATCGGGACCGAGCACAAGCACTTTCGACGGCCCCAGCAGGGCGTACACCAGCAGCGGGACGATCGTGGCGTACAACCCGGCGTAGGCGGGCAGGCCGGCCGCCGTCGCGTAGCCCATGCCCGCGGGGACGAGCAGCGCGGTGAGCGCCAGACCGGCGGTGAGGTCGGGGCGCAGCCACTCCCGCCGGTAGGTGCGGGCAACGGCGACCCCCGGCAGCTTTCCCAGACCCCAGGACATCAGGGCATTATCCACCCGGGAACGCCGACGGCCCGGCACCACAGCGGTGCCGGGCCGTCGAAGCGGCGGGATCCGATCAGGCGGTCTCGGTGATCGGCCGGTCCACCCAGCTCATCAGGTCGCGCAGCTGCTTGCCGACGACCTCGATGCCGTGCTCGGCGTTCTGCTTACGCAGGCCCTCGAGCTCCTTGTTGCCGCCCTCGACGTTCGCGACGAGACGCTTGACGAAGGTGCCGTCCTGGATGTCCTTCAGGATCTCCTTCATGCGCTCCTTCGTGCCGGCGTCGATGACACGCGGGCCGGAGAGGTAGCCACCGAACTCCGCGGTGTCGGACACCGAGTAGTTCATGCGGGCGATGCCACCCTCGTACATGAGGTCGACGATGAGCTTGAGCTCGTGCAGCACCTCGAAGTACGCCATCTCCGGGGCGTAGCCCGCCTCGACCATGACGTCGAAACCGGTCTTGACCAGTTCCTCGGTGCCACCGCAGAGCACGGCCTGCTCACCGAACAGGTCGGTCTCGGTCTCCTCCTTGAAGGTGGTCTTGATGACGCCGGCGCGGGTGCCGCCGATACCCTTGGCGTAGGACAGCGCCAGCGCCTGGCCCTCCCCCTTCGGGTCCTGGTGGACGGCGATGAGCGCGGGCACGCCCTTGCCGTCGACGAACTGCCGGCGCACCAGGTGGCCGGGGCCCTTCGGGGCGACCATCGCGACCGTGACGAACTCCGGTGCCTCGATGAGACCGAAGTGGATGTTCAGGCCGTGGCCGAAGAACAGCGCGTCGCCGTCCTTCAGATTCGGCGCGATGTCCTCGGTGAAGATCGACGCCTGCGCGGTGTCGGGCGCCAGCACCATGATGACGTCGGCCCACTCGGAGACCTCGGCCGGAGTGCCGACCGCCAGGCCCGCCTCCTCCGCCTTGGCCCGCGACTTCGAGCCCTCCTTCAGGCCGATGCGCACCTCGACGCCCGAGTCACGCAGGCTCAGCGAGTGCGCGTGTCCCTGGCTGCCGTAGCCGATCACCGCGACCTTGCGGCCCTGGATGATCGACAGATCGGCGTCGTCGTCGTAGAACATCTCGACTGCCACAGTTGTTACCTCTCTCAGCAAATAAGGGTGTGTTCAGGCTAACGGGTGGCCGTGATCGACTTCGGACCGCGTCCGACCGCGACGACCCCGGACTGCACGATCTCGCGGATGCCGTAGGGCTCGAGCATCCGCAGCAGGGCGTCGAGCTTGGAGCGGGTACCGGTGGCCTCGATGGTGAGCGATTCGGGCGAGACGTCGATCACCTTGGCGCGGAACAGATTCACCGTCTCGATGACCTGCGTGCGCACGCTCGCGTCCGCCCGCACCTTGATCAGCAGCAGCTCGCGGGCGACCGAGGCATCCTCTTCCTGCTCGACGATCTTGATGACGTTCACGAGCTTGTTGAGCTGCTTGGTCACCTGCTCGAGCGGAAACTCGTCGACGGTCACGACGATCGTCATGCGGGAGATCTCCGGGATCTCGGTGCCGCCCACCGCGAGGGACTCGATGTTGAACCCGCGGCGGGAGAACAGGCTCGCCACGCGGGCCAGCACGCCCGGCTTGTCCTCGACGAGAACGCTGAGGGTGTGACTGGTGCTCACTGACGATCCTCTCCTGGTGCTGCGGCACCGCGCTGTTCCGGGTGCCGCTCGTGCTCGAGTGCCTCGTGGATGACGGCCGGCTCCGCGGCCGCCTCGTCCTCGTCGAAGAGCGGACGGATGCCCCGCGCCGCCATGATCTCGTCGTTGCTGGTGCCGGCGGCGACCATCGGCCACACCTGGGCGTCCTGACCGACGATGAAGTCGATGACGACCGGACGGTCGTCGATGGACTGCGCCCGGCGGATCGCCTCCTCGACGTCCTCCTCGCGCTCGACCCGGATGCCGACACAGCCGAGAGCCTCGGCCAGCTTGACGAAGTCGGGGATGCGCAGGGTGTGGGTGGACAGATCGGTGTTCGAGTACCGCTCCTCGTAGAACAGCGTCTGCCACTGCCGGACCATGCCGAGGTTGCCGTTGTTGATGAGTGCGACCTTGATCGGCACACCCTCGACCGCGCAGGTCGCCAGCTCCTGGTTCGTCATCTGGAAGCAGCCGTCACCGTCGATGGCCCACACCTCGGCGTCGGGCACACCCATCTTGGCGCCCATGGCCGCCGGCACGGCGTAGCCCATGGTGCCCAGCCCACCGGAGTTGAGCCAGGTGCGCGGCTTCTCGTAGTCGATGAACTGCGCAGCCCACATCTGGTGCTGCCCGACGCCGGCGCAGTAGATCGCGTCCGGTCCGGCGAGCTTGCCGACCATCTGGATCACGTACTCCGGCGAGAGCATGCCGTCGGCCGGCCGGTCGTAGCTGAGCGGGTAGGTGCGCCGGATCCCGTCGAGGTACTCCCACCACTGGGCGTAGTCGAGCGTGGTACCCGTCGCGAGATCCGCCCGGATCGCCTCGATCAGCTCGACGATCACCTCCTTGCAGTCACCCACGATCGGCACGTCGGCGTGCCGGTTCTTGCCGATCTCGGCCGGGTCGATGTCCGCGTGGATGACCTTCGCGTCGGGCGCGAACGAGTCGAGCTGACCGGTGACGCGGTCGTCGAACCGTGCACCGAGCGTGATCAGCAGATCGGACTTCTGGAGGGCGGCGACCGCCGCGACGGTGCCGTGCATGCCGGGCATGCCGCAGTTGAGCTGATGGGTGTCGGGGAAGGCGCCGCGGGCCATGAGAGTCGTGACGACCGGGATACCGGTGAGCTCGGCCAGCTCGAGCAGCTCCGGAGAGGCCTCCGCCTTGATCACGCCGCCGCCGATGTACAGCACGGGCGACTTCGCCTCGGCGATCAGGCGTGCGGCCTCACGGACCTGCTTGCCGTGCGGCTTGGTGACGGGACGGTAGCCGGGCAGGTGCATCTCCGGCGGCCAGCTGAAGGTGGTCTGGGCCTGCAGGATGTCCTTCGGGATGTCCACCAGGACGGCCCCCGGACGGCCGGATGCGGCGAGGTAGAACGCCTCGGCGAGGACGCGGGGGATCTCGGCTCCGTCGGTCACGAGGAAGTTGTGCTTGGTGACGGGCATGGTGATGCCCGAGATGTCGGCCTCCTGGAAGGCGTCGGTGCCGATCAGACCGCGGCCGACCTGACCCGTGATCGCCACGACGGGAACGGAGTCCATCTGCGCGTCGGCGAGCGGGGTGACGAGGTTCGTGGCGCCGGGGCCGGAGGTGGCCATGCACACGCCGACCTTGCCGGAGGCCTGGGCGTATCCGGTCGCGGCGTGGCCCGCGCCCTGCTCGTGGCGGACCAGCACGTGCCGGACCTTCTGCGAGTCGAACAGCGGATCGTAGACGGGAAGGATCGCACCGCCCGGAATGCCGAAGACCGTGTCGACGTCGAGCTCCTCGAGGGCTCGGACCACCGACTGGGCGCCGGTGACCCGCTCGGGGGCGACCTGGCGTCGGGTACCGGGCTGGGCGGCCGCGGCCGCGGGCGACGGGGCCGCGGCCCCGGGCTTGCGCGGCGACGGTTGAGGCCTTGCGGTTGGTGCGCTCACTGCGATTCCTCTGGTTCTGGCTCCGGGCAACAAAAAACCCCCGTCAGCAGCATCTGCTGTACGAGGGTGGCGCGTCGTGGGCGAGTTGCGAGAAGCGGCTCAGGCGACGACGCGCCGGCCGATTACGAGCAACCCATTCTGATTCACGCGCTCGACGGTAGGCGCGCGAACGTCCGACAGTCAACTTGGTTCGGTCACCTGTCCCAGAATGTGAGATGCCTCGGCTGCAATGGGAAGATGGTGAGGTGTCATCTCCACAGCAGCCCGTGCCACCACGCCCATCATCCCATACGGCGGAACAGCAGCCGCAGGTCATCCAGATTTCCCGGCTCGCCCTGCTCGCGTGCGGGTTCGTGCTGCTCGGAGTGGCCTCTCCGGCGCTGGCCTGGCCCGCCGCGTTCGGCTGGATGGTGGTGATCCCGTTCCTCGTCGCCGCGTGGGTGCTGCGGGTGCGCACCGTCGTCGGCCCCGAGGGCATCACGGCCCGATCCGCGTTCTCCACCCGGACGCTCGAGTGGGACGAGCTCGACGGGCTGCGGTTCCCCAAGCGGGGCTGGGCACGCGCGCGCCGCACCGACGGCACCGAGGTACCCCTCCCGGTCGTCACGTTCGGCCGCCTCCCCCAGCTCGCCGCGGGCAGCGGCGGGCGCATCACCGACCCGTACGCCGCCGCGCACGACGCGCAGGCACGGGAACAGGCCGCGGACACCGAGCCGGACGCGGACGTCGAGTCGAAATAGCACACGGGTAGATTCGACGTCGCCCAGGCCCGCTCCCGCCCCGCCCGGGGGAGCCCGGCCCCCGGTGTCGCCGCGCCCGCGCAGCATGCAGCCCGAAGAGCCCTAGCCCCCGAGGAATCCGATGCCCCCGTTGAGGTCACGCACCACCACCGCCGGACGCAATGCCGCCGGGGCCCGCGCACTGTGGCGCGCCACCGGCATGACCGACTCCGACTTCGGCAAACCGATCGTCGCGATTGCGAACTCCTACACGCAGTTCGTGCCCGGCCATGTCCACCTCAAGGACGTCGGCGACATCGTCGCCGAGGCGGTCCGGGCCGCGGGCGGTGTACCGCGAGAGTTCCACACCATCGCCGTCGACGACGGCATCGCCATGGGTCACGGCGGCATGCTGTACTCCCTGCCCAGCCGCGAGATCATCGCCGATTCGGTGGAATACATGGTCAACGCGCACACCGCCGACGCGCTGGTGTGCATCTCCAACTGCGACAAGATCACCCCGGGCATGCTCAACGCTGCGATGCGCCTGAACATCCCGACGGTGTTCGTCTCGGGCGGTCCGATGGAGGCGGGCAAGGCGGTGGTCGTCGGCGGTGTCGCACAGGCCCCCACCGACCTGATCACGGCGATCTCGGCGTCGGCCAACGACGCCGTCACCGACGAGGGCCTCGACGAGGTCGAGCGCAGCGCCTGCCCGACGTGCGGGTCGTGCTCGGGCATGTTCACCGCGAACTCGATGAACTGCCTGACCGAGGCGCTCGGACTGGCACTGCCCGGCAACGGCTCGACGCTGGCCACGCACTCCGCACGCCGCGCGCTGTTCGAGCGGGCCGGGACCACGGTCGTCGAGGCGGCGCTGCGCTGGTACCGGGACGAGGACGAGTCGGTCCTGCCGCGCAACATCGCCTCCCCCGCCGCGTTCCGGAACGCCATGGCGCTCGACGTCGCGATGGGCGGCTCGACCAACACCGTGCTGCACACGCTCGCCGCCGCGCAGGAGGGCGAGGTCGACTTCGACCTCACCACGATCGACGCGATCAGCCGCAAGGTGCCGTGCCTGTCGAAGGTCTCCCCCAACTCGGACTACCACATGGAGGACGTCCACCGGGCCGGCGGCATCCCGGCGATCCTCGGTGAGCTGCGCCGGGGCGGCCTGCTCGAGACGGACGTGACCACCGTCCACACCGCGAGCTTCGACGAGTGGCTCGACACGTGGGACATCCGTTCCGGCAAGGCCTCCGACGAGGCCGTCGAGCTGTTCCACGCGGCTCCCGGCGGCGTCCGCACCACCGAGCCCTTCTCCACCGACAACCGCTGGTCGTCGCTGGACACCGACGCCGCAGGCGGCTGCATCCGGGACGTCGAGCACGCCTACACCGTCGAGGGCGGACTCGTCGTCCTGCGCGGCAACCTCGCCCCGGACGGTGCGATCCTCAAGACCGCCGGCATCGACGAGGATCTGTTCACCTTCGAGGGCCCGGCGCTCGTCGTCGAGTCGCAGGAGGAGGCCGTCTCGATGATCCTCGGCAAGAAGGTGCAGCCCGGTGACGTGGTGGTGGTCCGCTACGAGGGACCCGCGGGCGGCCCCGGCATGCAGGAGATGCTGCACCCCACCGCGTTCCTCAAGGGCGCGGGCCTGGGCAAGCAGTGCGCCCTGATCACCGACGGCCGCTTCTCCGGTGGCACCTCCGGGCTGTCGATCGGGCACATCTCGCCCGAAGCTGCGTCCGGTGGGGTCATCGGTCTGCTCGAGAACGGCGACCGGATCCGGATCGACGTTCCCTCGCGCACCCTCGAGGTCCTCGTCGACGACGCCGTTCTCGCCGAGCGGCGCGCCAAGATGGAGGCGTCGGAGCGGCCGTGGCAGCCGGTCGACCGGCAGCGCACGGTCACCACCGCCCTGCGCGCCTACGCCGCGTTGGCCACCTCGGCCGACAAGGGGGCCGTCCGGAAGGTGCCGTAGGCACCGGTGTGTCCTTCGGGCTGCCCTGGCCGCCCGAAGGACACACCGGCCGCGTCAGCGGCCGAACAGCCAGAGGCAGACCCCGGCGGCGACGCCGAGCAGCAGTGCGACGAAGGAGCCGATGAACGGCCGGGTCGCCCAGCCGCGGGTGCCGTCGATCGCGACGCGGCCCGGACCGGTCAGGACGATCACGGCCGCAGTGGCCGCGAGCAGGGTCTCGTACTCGACCCCGGCGGGCGCGAAGTACTGCAGTCCCGGCTCGGCGGACTGCCGGAACAGCCACGCGTTGATCATGATCGCCAGCACTGCGGCGGCGGCCAGCGGGGTGAGCAGCCCGAGGATCAGCAGCGCTCCGGCCGCGACCTCCCCCACCGCGCCGAGCACCGCGAGCAGGGCCGGACGCTGGTAGCCGGCGTCGGCGAGCATCGCCTCGAACCCGTCCATGCCGGGACCGCCCCACAAACCGGTCAGCTTCTGCAGCCCGTGCACCACCATCGTGCCGCCGACGACGAGCCGCAGCACGAGCAGCCCCAGGTCCAGGGTGCCGCGCCGCGCCTCGGCCGGACCGGTCGACACCCCCGCCTCCGCGTCGACGGCGGCCGCGGTCGCGCCGCCGGGCTCGTACCGGTACAGCTGCTCGGTCGGCGCGACGCCGGAGTCCTCGTAGCCGTACTGCGCCGGCCGGTCGAAGGCGGAGTTGTCGAGGTCGAGGTCGTCGTCGGATTCGAGCATCGACGAACGAGGGCGCCGCAACTCCAGCGTGGGTTCGTCGTAGGGACTCGACACCGGCTCCGCGGCATCCTGCGGCGTCGGCTCCGGGATGTGGTCTTTCGCCTTGTCGGTCACCGAACCAGGGTAGGTCGACCGGGTGGGCCGACCCGGGAACCGAGGCGGGGCGCGCCGCCCCGGTAACGTCATGGACATGACGAGGCGCGCGAGAGTCGGTGGGTCGCGACGGATGCGAACGACGGTCGCGTCGATCGTGGGTCTGCTCGCCCTCACCACGTCGTGCGCCCGGTTCGACGACGCAACCACCACGCCGTTCACCCCGGAACCGAGTTTCGACGCGGGCGCCGAACTCGAACCGCTCGAACCCCCGACGGCAACCACGACGACGGGCGCACCGCCCACACCGCCGGGTCCGTGTCAGGACCCCGATCCCGCGGTGGTCGCCACCTGTCTCGATACCACCGGCGGGCTGGTCACCCTGCCCGACGGCGGCTCCGCTCTCGTCGCGGAGCGGCGCACCGGCCAGATCCTGCGGGTGGCCCCGCAGACGGAGCCGGTGGAGGTGGCGACCGTGCCGGTCGACGGATCCGGTGACGGCGGGCTCCTCGATCTCGCGCTGTCGCCGACCTACGACGAGGATCGGCTGCTCTACGCCTACATCACCACCCCGACCGACAACCGCGTCGTGCGGCTCGCCGCGGGCGACGTCCCCAAGCCCGTGTTCACCGGGATCCCGCGGGGGGCGAGCGGGAACGCGGGCGCGCTCGAGTTCACCTCCCCCACCGACCTGGTGGTGCTGACCGGCAACGCCGGAGATGCGGCTGCGGCGGCCGATCCGGGGTCGCTCGCCGGGAAGCTGCTGCGCATGCCCGTGCCGGCGCCGGGTGCGGCTGCCACGCCGTCGGTCGTGCTGTCCGGGATCGGGACGGCGGGTGACGTGTGCCGGGACCCCGCCGGAAACCTGTGGATCACCGACCGCACCGTCCTCGAGGACCGGCTGCAGCGTGTCGACGTGGACGGCGCGGTGAGTGCATCCCCGGCGTGGACGTGGCCCGAGCGTCCGGGCGTGGCCGGATGCGCGGCCGGCGCGGACGCGGTCGCGGTGTCGCTGACGGACGGCAAGGCGGTGGCGGTGGTTGCCGTCGACCCCGGAACCGGGGCGGTGACGGCCGCGCCCGTGACGGCCGTGCAGGACCGCTACGGCCGGCTCGGCGGCGCGGCGGTGGGTGGCGACGGGCAGCTGTGGGTGTCCACCGTCAACAAGTCCGGCGGCGAACCGGGCCCGAACGACGATCGGGTCGTGCTGATCCAGTTCCCCGCGGGGGGCGGCGGCTTCGACTAGCCGGACCCGTTCGGCACGGGTCCTTCACGACAGCGTGAAGGGCGGCTCGGCCGCGTCGGTGAACGCGCTGCTCACGTTGCCCAGCAGACCCGGTTTCGACAGGTCGAGCCTGCGGCAGGTCGAGAAGTCCAGGTCGGCCGACCGGGTCCACACGATGTTCGGGCTGAACGACGACTCGAACATGTACAACCCCGCGGTGAGGTCCGTCAGCGTGCGCCAGATCGTCATCGAGATGTTCGGCCGCTGCGGATCCGGCTCGCCGAACGGTTGCGCGACGTTGCGCATGACGCTCAGCAGCGCCGCATACGCACGGGTCGGCGTCGCCACGGCGGGCAGCCGGCCGAGATAGTAGCTTGCCCGGACGAAGCGGTCGGACGCTTCCGTCGTACCCGGCAGCGGCTCGGATCCCCCGAAGCCGGTGAAGTTCTTCCGGAGTTCGATCTGCTCGTCGTACGGCGGCGAGTTCGTCATCACGGTGTGTGCGCGGTCGTGGTGTACCCGCAGCGTTCCCCCGATGTGCTCGAGGATCAGGGAGTCGCCGTTCGCGTCCTCGAGGGCGAGATGCACGGTTGCGGGACGCTGGGACCGCGGTTCGATCAGCGGACGGACCTGGAAGGGCCGGTCGGCCATCAGCGCGAGACACTCGTCGACGGTCCCGCACAGGTCCAGGAAGATCTGCGGCCACAGGGACACCGCGAGCGCGGGAACCGGGTTCCGTTCCCCGAAATCGGCTTCCGCGAGCCACAGCACGTGGGCGGCCAGACCGGCCTCGTTGATCCCGTCGCTCGTGGCGTTGTCCCAGACGGTGGCCACCAGGCTGCCGTAGCGGGCCGTCCAGGCCATGGGGTCGGGATCACGGTCGTGCCCGATCCGGTCGGCCCCGCGCGGCAGCGACCACAGGTTCGTGTCCATCTCCTCGCGCCAGTCCATGTTCCGGCCGACGAGAACGCCGTGCCCGCTTCCGGTCCACATTGCCCGAGTGCACATTGATCCTCCACGATGTCCGACGGGAAATCCGGCCGCCCGTGCGCCGCGAGCGTCGACCCGCTCCCCGCGACGACAGTGACGATACGGACATTTCGGTCGAATCTCAGCACTTTCGCGGAGGACCCGCACCCCCGACGATCCGAATCACTCGACTTCCACTGTGTGGCAACTGCTTCCGTCACACTTCCCCGCTCAGCCCGCGACGGTGCAACAATGTCGCCGATCGGTCCGAAGCAGTGGCACGCCCGAGGGAGGGGCCCGCATGACCACACGCCTGAATCCGTACATCAGCTTTCGCGACAATGCCCGCCAGGCCATGGAGTTCTACCGATCCGTGTTCGGCGGAGAACTGGACCTGAGCACGTTCGCGGAGATGCACGCGAGCGACGACCCGTCCGAACAGGACAAGATCATGCATTCGATGCTGGCGAGCCCGAACGGTCTCGTCCTGATGGCGGCGGACACCCCCAACCAGATGAGCCACAACCCGGGAGACAACATCTCGATCTCGCTCAGCGGCGACGACGAGGCCGAGCTGCGTGGCTACTGGGACAAGCTGAGCGACGGCGGAACCGTTGCCATGCCGCTCGAGCGAGCACCGTGGGGCGACCAGTTCGGCATGTGCACCGACAGGTTCGGCATCCAGTGGATGGTGAACATCGCCGGCGAATCGCAGTAGACACACGAGAGAGGGTGGCCTGCCGTCCCGGCGGGCCATCCTCTCTCGTGGAAGAACATGTCCTGAAAGAACTCAGCTGCAGGCGGCGAGCACGAGCTCCTTGACCAGGGCCGGGTCGGCCTGACCACGGGTAGCCTTCATCACGTCGCCGACGATCTTGCCGGCCGCCTGGACCTTGCCGCTGCGGATCTTGTCGGCGATGTCGGGGTTGGCGGCCAGCGCCTTCTCCACCTCCGACTTGATCAGCGAGTCGTCGCGCACGACCACCAACTCGGGGTGGGCAGCGAGGATCTGCTTCGGGTCGCCCTCTCCGGCGAGCACGTAGTCGACGACCTTGCGGGCGAGCTTGTTGGTGAGCGTGCCGTCGGCGACGAGGGCGATCACCTCTGCGACCTGCACCGGGGTGATGGGCAGCTCGACGAGTTCGACGCCGCGGCTGTTGGCCTGCTGCGCAAGGTAGGCGACCCACCAGGACCGCGACTCCGAGGCCGGGGCACCGGCCTCGGTGGTGGCGATGATCAGGTCCAGGGCGCCGGCGTTGACGAGGTCACGCATCTCCTCGTCGGAGATGCCCCACTCGGCCTGGATCCGGGCGCGCCGCAGCCACGGCAGCTCGGGCAGGGTGGCGCGCAGTTCCTCGACCCACTCCGTGCTCGGAGCGATCGGTTCGAGGTCCGGTTCCGGGAAGTAGCGGTAGTCCTCCGCCGTCTCCTTGCGCCGGCCCGGGGAGGTGGTGCCGTCCGCCTCCTGGAAGTGCCGGGTCTCCTGCACCACGGTGCCGCCCGCGGTCAGAACCGCGGCCTGGCGGCGCATCTCGTACCGCACGGCGACCTCGACCGACTTCAGGGAGTTGACGTTCTTCGTCTCGGTCCGCGTGCCGAACTCCGCCGCTCCGATCGGATTGAGCGAGACGTTGGCATCGCACCGCATCGAGCCCTGGTCCATGCGCACGTCGGACACGTCGAGGGCCTTCAGCAGGTCCCGCAGCGCGGTGACGTAGGCGCGGGCGACCTCGGGGGCGCGCTCGCCGGCACCGACGATCGGCTTGGTGACGATCTCGATGAGCGGCACCCCGGCCCGGTTGTAGTCGAGCAGCGAGTGGCTCGCCCCGTGGATGCGGCCCGTGGCGCCACCCACGTGCAGCGACTTGCCGGTGTCCTCCTCCATGTGCGCGCGCTCGATGTCCACGCGCCACGTGGTGCCGTCGTCGAGGACCACGTCCAGGTGGCCGTCCGTGGCGATCGGCTCGTCGTACTGCGAGATCTGGTAGTTCTTCGGCTGGTCCGGGTAGAAGTAGTTCTTCCGCGCGAACCGGCCCCACGGCGTGATCGAGCAGTTCAGCGCCAGCCCGATGCGGATCGCCGACTCCACCGCCGCCTGGTTGACCACGGGCAGCGAACCGGGCAGACCGAGGCACACCGGGCACACCTGGGTGTTCGGTTCGGCTCCGAACGTGGTCGGGCACGGGCAGAACATCTTGGTGGCGGTGTGCAGCTCGACGTGCACCTCCATGCCCATCACGGGCTCGAACTTCGCGAGCACCTCGTCGTAGGCGAGCAGATCATCGGACATGGCGGCAGTCATGGGCTCGATTTTAGACGGTGCCGACATCCGGCGATCCGGCGCTCACGCCCGGCGTGAGCTCACCCGAAGATGATGCGCATCTCCTCGTAGCGGTCCTTCGGCACCCGCTTGTGGTTGGCGAGCGCCTCGTCGAAACCGACCCGGACGATGTCGGTTCCGTGCAGCGCCACCATGTGGCCCCACTCCTCGTCGGCGACGAGATCGGTGACCGCCATACCCAGGCGGGTGGCGAGTACCCGATCGAAGGCCGTGGGCACGCCGCCCCGCTGGATGTAGCCGAGGATCGTGGCACGGGTCTGGATGCCTGTCCGTTCCTCGATCATCGGGGCGAGGACGTCGGCGATGCCGCCGAGCCGCGGCCGGTCGAACTCGTCGCGTCCCTTGTCGGAGTACGCCTCGGCCATGTCCGGCAGGGTGAATCCCTCCGCGACCACCACCATCGGGGCGCGGCCGCGGTCCCGGACGCTGGTGACCCACTCGCAGATCTGCTCGATGCTCTCGGGTTGTTCGGGGATGAGGATGGCGTGGGCGCCCCCGGCCGTGCCGGAGTGCAGCGCGATCCATCCTGCCTCCCGGCCCATCACCTCGAGGACCATGCAGCGCTTGTGCGAGTTGCCGGTGGTGCGCAGCCGGTCGATCGCCTCGGTGGCGATCTCGACGGCGGTGTCGAAGCCGAAGGTGTAGTCCGTCTGGCCGAGATCGTTGTCGATCGTCTTGGGCACCCCGACGATCCGGATGCCCTCCTCGAACAACCGCTTGGAGGCGGCGGCCGTGCCCTCGCCGCCGATGGCGATCACGGCGTCGACGCCCATGCGCTCGAGTGTGCGGGCGATGTTCTCGGCGCCGCCGTCCGGCCCCTGGTAGGGGCCGAACCGGCTGGTGCCCAGGATGGTGCCACCCTGATGCGACAATCCGCGGACCTTGCTGCGGTCCAAGGGGATCGCATCGCCTTCCACCAATCCGCGCCAGCCGTCGAGGAACCCGACGAACTCCTGGTCGTAGACGGTCCTCCCCTTGAGGACCGCTCCGCGGATCACCGCGTTCAGGCCGGGGCAGTCCCCGCCGCTGGTGAGAATGCCGATGCGCGTCATTCGTTCCTCCGTGCAGGTTGTCGGTGGTCCTCCCGGCAATACTGCCCCGGCCCGGCGCCCGCGGCATCCCGATCGCGGGCGTCGCTCACCCGGGCACGACCAGTCCGGACTCGTATGCCAGCACCACCGCCTGTGCCCGGTCCCGCAGGTGCAACTTCCCGAACACCTTCCCCACGTGCGTCTTGACCGTCTGCTCGGCGACGAACAGGTGAGCGGCGATCTCCTGGTTCGACAGTCCACGCGCGATCAGCTCGAGCACCTCACGTTCGCGCGGGGTGAGCGCGTCGAGTGCCCGCTCGCGGCCGCGGCGCGGCGATCGCCGGCGGGTGACGTCCGCGATGAGGCGGCGGGTGACGGTCGGGGCGAGTAGCGCCTGGCCGTCGGCGACGACGCGGACCGCCCGGATCAGTTCCTCGGCGGGCGCGTCCTTGAGCAGGAACCCGCTGGCGCCGAGGCTCAGTGCCTCGTAGACGTAGTCGTCGATGTCGAACGTGGTGAGCATCAGGACCCGCGTCGGCGGATCGATCCGCCCGGCGAGGATGTGCCGGGCCGCGTCGAGTCCGTTCATCTCCGGCATCCGGACGTCCATCAGGACCACGTCGGGTCGCAGGCGGGCCGCCTCTGCGACGGCCCGCCGGCCGTCCGGAGCGTCGCCGACCACGCTGATGTCGGGTTGGGCAGCGAGCAGCGCGCCGAAGCCCTGCCGAACCATGGCCTGGTCGTCGGCGATCAACACGGTGATGGGGGTCGGGTCCGTCACGGCCTCAGCCTAGGCGGCCTGGACGCGCGGCAGCTGCGCGCGCACCTCGAAACCACCGCCCGGGGCGGGATGGGCGACGAGGTGGCCTCCGACCGCCAGGGCCCGGTCGACCATGCCGCGGATGCCGTTCCCGCCGCTGCGGTCCCCCGACCCGGGCCCCGCCCGCCCGGGGCCGTTGCACACGGTCACGCTCACCTCGTCCGGCCCGTAGCCCACGCGGACCCGCACCGGCGCACCGGAGGCGTGGCGGGCGGCATTGGCGAGCGATTCCTGCAGGATGCGGTACACCGTCAGGGCCGTGGCGTCCGAGACGCCGGACGGGTCACCGTTCTCCGCGGTGGACAGGACCATGCCGGCGCGGCGCGCCCCCTCGAACAGGTCCCCGAGCCGGTCCAGGCCGGGCTGCGGGTCCTGCGCCCGTTCGTCGCCGGCGGCCCTGTCGTCGGGGAGGTTCTCGCTCCGGAGCACCCCGAGCATGCCGCGCACCTCGTTCAGCGCCTCGCGCGCGGTCGCCCCGATGGAGTCGAATTCGGCGCGCACCGGCTCGGAAACGTCCGGCAGACGGTACGGGGCGCTCTGCGCCTGGACCACGACGAGGGACATGTGGTGCGCGACGATGTCGTGCAGGTCTCGGGCGATGCGGGCCTTCTCCTCGAGGATCGCCCGGCGGGCCCGTTCGAGTTCGCTGAGCTCCTCCTGCCGGGCAAGCTGGCGGCGGGACAGCACGAGCCACCGCACGAGCAGGCCGAACACCGCCATCGCGCTCAGGCCGAGTGCCCACCCCCAGCCGTTCTGCCCCGGCACGTGGGTGAAGAACAGCACCACGGTGGCCGCCCACACGAGCCCGGCGACCTGCAGGGGAGCGCGCATGCTCACCGCGACGAGAAGCGCGCACAGCACGAGGATGTGCACCACCTGCCAGGGGTAGTCGTAGCCGGGGGCGAGGTCGAAGGCGCGGGGGATCGCCAGCGCGGCCCCGGCCGAAACCGCCCAGCCGAGGGCGGGATCGGTCCGGATCGCCACGAACGGCCAGGCCGCGAGCGCCGCGACGACGGGCATCAGCGCGACGGGCACCTCGTGGGTGAGGTGCAGGGTGGGCCACGCGACCGCATACAGGATCAGGGTCACCGCCACGATCGCGATCGTCCACCGACGGCCGCGGCCGTGTTCTCTCGTCCAGCGCACGGCACCACGGTAGGTCCGGGGCGTGGGCACTGTCGTCATACCGGGGAGTGAGAGCCGCCTGGCCCCGTGGCGGTAGACGCTCGTGGCCGGACCGCTCCGTCGCGGGATCTCCGGCAGTCCCCGCCGTCCCTAACGTCCGCCACATGCGCAGACCACCGATGACAGCACTTCTGGGCACGGCCGCAGCGCTGTGTCTGGGAACCGCGTGGGCACAGCCCGCTCCGCCCGCGCAGCCGGATCCGGGCGCCGTGATTGCGACAGTGGCGGCACTGTCCGAGGGCGACACCGGGGCGGCGCTCGACGCCTTCCCGGACGGCTTCGAGCCGGCGATGCACTATCGACCGGTCACCGAGGACGGGATCCTGGTGGACCCGCTCGGCGGCTGCTCCTCCCCCGTCCCCCTGCCGGACTTCTTCGAAACGCCCTGCCGGGAGCACGATCTCGGATACGACCTGTTGCGGTACGCGCGGTCGTCGGGACACGAACCGGGTCCGCAGGCGCGGCGCGGCCTGGACGCCCGGCTGAGCCGGCAGCTGCACGAGGCGTGCCGCGCGACGGCGCCCGGCGACGACTGGTGCGGCGTCACTGCGACTGTGGCTTCGTTTGCAGTGCGGGTGAATTCGTGGCGGCAAGGCGACGGGGCCCCGGTCCCCGAGTCACCGCTTCCGTACGCGGCCGCGGTGTGGGCGCTGGTTGCGGCGGCGCGATGGACGCCCCGATGAGCGGGCGCGCGACGTCCCCCGGCGCGGGGTTCGACGTCCTCGCACGGCGCTGCCCGCGGGTGGCGGCGACCGTGGCGGTGACGGTGGCGGTGTGGGTCTCGCTCGCGCCGTCGCTGCTGCCCCGTCCGGCCCTGGCGCAGGCCGCGGTCTCGGGATGCGCCGCCGCAGCCGCGGCGGGAGCCGCCGGCCTGTGCCGCCGGCGGAACGCGGGATCCGCGCGCCCGGTGGCGCGGGCGGTGGCGCTGCTCGCCGCGGCCGTCGCGCTGGGGTGGACGGTTCTCGCGGCGGCGCAGTGGCAGGACGGGTTGCGGGCCGCGATGGGGCGGCCCCCGACGGGGACGGGGCACTGGATCGTCGTGTGCGTGTGCTCCTCGTGCATACTCGGCGCGACACGGGTGCTCGGCCGGGTTCCGGAGGCGTGGCGGCGGCGGGCGGACGTCCGCGCGGGCGTCGCCACGGCCGCCGCGGTGACGCTGGGAGCGGTCGTCGCGGTTGCTCCCGTCGGGGCCGGGCCGGCGTACCCGGACACGGCGCCCGTCGCCGCCACCGCGGCCGGGAGCCCGTCGTCGCTGGTGGCATGGCAGTCACTGGGCGACGAGGGCCGCCGTTTCGTGAGCGCCGACGCTCGAGCGATCCGCACGTACGTGGGGCTCGGATCCGCCCCGGACGTCCGGTCGCGCGCAGCGCTGGCCGTCCGCGAGCTCGAGCGCGCGGGCGGGTTCGCACGCGCCCACGTCGTAGTGGTGGTGCCCACCGGTTCGGGGTGGGTCGACCCCGGCGCGGTGCGGGGGTTCGCCGCGCTGTTCGGCGGCGACGTCGCGCTCGTCGCGCAGCAGTACTCGTCCGCACCCAGCTGGGTGACGTTCCTGTTCGACCGGGACGCGGCCGCGGAGTCGGCCCGCGCCCTGCTCACGTCGGTGCGTTCCCGCATCGATGCCCTGGACCCGGTCCGGCGTCCGCAGGTGCACGTGTACGGGCAGAGCCTCGGCGCGGTCGGGGGCAGCGCCGCCCTGGCGTCGACGGCGACGGGTCCGTGCGCGGCGATCTGGGCCGGCCCACCGGCGGGCGCGGTGCGCACGGACGGGGCGGCCGTCACCGCGAACACGTCGGATCCGGTGGTGTGGTGGCGACCCTCGCTGCTGTGGTCACCGCCCGATCTGTCCCGTGCGCGACGCGACGCGCCCGTGCCGCGGTGGCTGCCGGTGGTCAGCTTCGTGCAGGCGACGCTGGATCTGCCGGTGGCGCTGGACGCGCCCCCGGGTCACGGGCACCGCTACGGCCCGGACCAGGCCCGGTGCGACCGCCCCTGACGGCGGCAGTCGCACCGGGGACCCGGGCTCAGGCGACGATCGGGCCGCGGGCGGCCTCGAACGCGGCGCCGACGCGGTAGAGCCGTTCGTCGGCGAGCGCCGGGGCCATGATCTGCAGACCGACGGGCAGCCCGTCGTCGGCGGACAGCCCGGACGGAACGGACATCGCGCAGTGTCCGGCGAGGTTGGTCGGGAGCGTGCACAGATCCGACAGGTACATCGCCAGCGGGTCGTCGACCTTCTCGCCGATCTTCCACGGGGTGAACGGGCTGGTCGGCGAGACGAGGACGTCGACCTGCTCGTACGCCTTCTCGAAGTCCCGCGCGATGAGGGTGCGGACCTTGAGCGCCTGCCCGTAGTAGGCCTCGTAGTAGCCGGAGGACAACGCGTAGGTGCCGATCATGATGCGGCGCTTGACCTCCTTGCCGAACCCGGCGGCCCGGGTGGCGGCCATGACCTGCTCGGCGCTCATCGTGCCGTCGTCGACGCGCAGGCCGTAGCGCATGGCGTCGAAGCGGGCCAGATTGGACGAGACCTCGGACGGCAGGATCAGGTAGTACGAGGCGAGCGCGTATTCGAAGTGCGGGCAGGAGACCTCGACGACCTCGGCGCCGAGCGCGGTGAGTTCGGCCACGGCCGCGTCGAACGACGCCAGCACGCCCGGCTGGTAGCTGTCCGAGTGCAGTTCCTTGACGACCCCGATGCGCAGACCCTTCAGGTCGCCCTGCGCGCCCTGGCGGGCGGCCTCGACGACGGGCCGGACGGGTGCGTCCACCGACGTGGAGTCGCGCGGGTCGTGTCCGGCGATCACCTCGTGCAGCAACGCCGTGTCGAGCACGGTGCGGCCGCACGGGCCGCCCTGGTCGAGCGACGAGGCGCAGGCGACGAGACCGAACCGGGAGACCGTGCCGTAGGTGGGCTTGGTGCCGACCGTGGCGGTGACGGCGGCAGGCTGGCGGATCGA
>NZ_AJFC01000368.1:0-2901 GCF_000256505.1 Rhodococcus sp. P14
GCGGTGCCTGATAGGAGGCCAGCGCGGCTGCCGAACCGCCACCGGACCCACCGGGGATACGGGTGGTGTCCCACGGGTTGCGGGTGGGTCCGTACGCCGAGTTCTCGGTGGACGAGCCCATGGCGAACTCGTCCATGTTGGTCTTGCCCAGGATCGGGATGCCCGCCTGCCGCAGCTTCGTCGTCAGGGTCGCGTCGTACGGCGACATCCAGCCCTCGAGGATCTTCGAGGCACACGTGGTGGGCATGTCGGTCGTGGTGAACACGTCCTTGAGGGCGATCGGGACACCGGCGAGCGGCGAGGCCGGGCTCTCCCCCGCCGCGACCGCGCGGTCCACCTCGGCCGCCGCGGCCAGCGCCTGGTCGCTCGCCACGTGCAGGAACGCGTGGTACTCGCCGTCGACCTCGGCGATGCGGTCGAGGTGCGCACGAGTCACCTCGACCGACGACAGGTCGCCGGAGTGGATGCGTTCGGCGAGATCGGCCGCGGACAGCCGGGTGAGATCGGTGCTCATTCGCCCTCCCCCAGGATCTGCGGGACGGAGAAGCGGCCGTCCTCGACCAGCGGGGCGGCGGCGAGCGCCTGTTCCGGAGTCAGACCCGGGTGCACCTCGTCGGGGCGGGTCACGTTGGTCACCGCGTTCGGGTTGGCCATCGGCGCCACATCGTCCGCGGCCACCTCCGACACAGCCTTGACGTGGCTGAGGATCGTATCCAGCTGGCCGGCGAACTCGTCGAGTTCGGCGTCGGTCAGCGCGAGCCGGGACAACCGGGCGAGGTGCGCGACCTCGTCACGGGAGATGGCAGGCACCTTCGGTGACCCCTTTCCGATGAAGAAACGAACGTGCCGTCCAGGGTAGTGCGTGCCGAACGGCACGGTTTCGCCGGTTCCCCGGACCGTCGCCGGCCGCCCGCCGTGTTGCAGTTCGGAGAAACACCTGTGTCGTTCGTGTGACAACGCGCGCGTGACCGGCGGTTTCCCGGCTCGCCTCGGTGCCGCCGTGCGGGACCGGCGTCCGGCGGGGGTGCGGGAGTGAAAAGATGGTGTCCGTCGCCGGCCGCCCGCCTCGGCCGTGACTTCGGAACCGGGAAAGGACGCTCGTGTCGTACCTGTTACGCGTCCAGCTTCCCGATCGTCCCGGCAGCCTCGGCTCACTCGCCGTTGCGCTCGGGTCGGTCGGTGCGGACATCCTCTCGCTCGACGTCGTCGAGCGCGGTGCCGGCTTCGCGATCGACGATCTCGTCGTCGACGTCGATGCCGGTTCGCTGCCGGACACGCTCATCACGGCCGCCGAACGCCTCGAGGGCGTCACGGTGGACTCGATCCGGCCCTATGCGGGAATCCTCGACACCCACCGCGAACTCGAGCTGATCGACCAGGTCGCCACCGCCCGCCACGACCGGTTGCAGGTGCTCGTCGACGGTGCACCCCGGGTGCTGCGCGTCGGCTGGGCGACCGTCGTGGACACCGGCCCGCACGGCGCGTACCGGGTGGTGGGCAGTTCCGGTGCCCCCGAGACCCGGCCGGCGGACGTGCCGTGGATGCCGCTCGAGAAGCCGATGCTGCTCGACCACGAGGGCGAGTGGGTGCCCGACCTGTGGCGGACGATGAACACTACCCTGGCGGCGGCGCCGCTGGGCACCCACGGGCGGGTACTGATGCTCGGCCGGCCCGGCGGCCCGGAGTTCCGCCCGTCCGAGGTGGCCCGGCTCGGCTACCTGGCCGGCATCATCGGCACCGTCCTCGGCTGAGCGGACGGCTCAGACCAGTTCGCGCACCAGGGTGGTCAGCTCCACGCCGGGGACCGGCGCCCAGTCCCGCTCGGTGACCGGGACGAATCCGTTGCGGTCGTAGATGCGGCGCGCCTCGACCATGTCCGGCTGGGTGGACAGCACCACCGCGCGATCACCGCGGTCGTACGCGGTGTCGAGGACGTGCCGCACCAGCGCCGACCCGACCCCGCGCCCGCGTGCCGACGCCGCGACGGCCAGCATCCGGAACTCGAGTTCGCCCTTCTCGGCGATGTTCGCGAAGCGTGATGCCGGTTCGGCCAGCGTCACCGACCCGACGATCTCGCCGTCGGCCAGTGCGATCACCACCTCGGCGTGTTCGTCGCGGGTGGCGGTGTCGCGCAGACGCTCGGCGTACGGGTCGTCGGGCTCGACGAATCCGCCGCCGACGTACACGTCGACGGTGAGGGCGCCGACGGCGTCGTACTCGTCCGGGCTCACGCGTCTGATCTCGATCACTCGAGGACTATCGCAGTGCCCACCCCCTCCGCCCAAACGGTTCCCGCGCGATCCTCGTCACACCGGCACCGGCCGCCGGTCAGCTCTCGAGCTCGCCGAACTCCTCCTCGATCGCGTCCGTGCCACCCGAGACGCCGGCCGGGCCGAGCTCGAGCAGGCGGCGGAACCCCTCCTCGTCGAGGACAGGGACGCCCAGCTCGGCCGCCTTGTCGGCCTTCGTTCCCGGCGCGTCCCCGACGACGACGAACGCGGTCTTCTTCGACACCGAGCCGGCCGCCTTGCCACCGCGGAGCAGGATCGCCTCCTTGGCCTGATCCCGTGAGAACCCCTCGAGCGAGCCGGTGACGACGATCGACAGACCCTCGAGTGTGCGTTCGACGGATTCGTCGCGCTCGTCGAGCATGCGCACCCCGGCCGCGCGCCACTTCTCGACGATCGCGACGTGCCAGTCGACCGCGAACCATTCGCCCAGCGCCGCTGCGATGGTCGGTCCGACCCCCTCCACTGCGGCGAGCTCGTCGACGGACGCCTCCCGGATCCGGTCGAGGCTGCCGAACTCGGTGGCCAGTGCCCGCGCGGCGGTCGGGCCGACGTGCCGGATCGACAGCGCGACCAGCACCCGCCACAGCGGCTTTTCCTTTGCCGCGCGGAG
>NZ_AJFC01000369.1:0-26219 GCF_000256505.1 Rhodococcus sp. P14
CGGTCAGGTCGAACAGGTCGCCCTCGTCGGCGATGACCCCGGCCTCGAGCAGCGCGGTGGCCGCCTCGTACCCGAGCGCCTCGATGTCGAACGCGCCGCGGCCCGCGACGTGGAAGACCCGCTCGCGCAGCTGCGCCGGGCAGTACCGCTGGTTGGGGCAGCGCAGGTCCACGTCGCCCTCCTTGGCGGGGGCGAGCGGTGTCCCGCACTCGGGGCATTCGGCGGGCATGACGAACTCGCGTTCGGTGCCGTCACGCAGGTCCACGACCGGTCCGAGCACCTCGGGGATGACGTCACCGGCCTTGCGGAGCACCACGGTGTCGCCGATCAGCACCCCCTTGCGTGCGACCTCCGACGCGTTGTGCAACGTGGCGAGGGAGACGGTCGATCCGGCGACCGTGACCGGTTCCATGTAGGCGAACGGGGTGACCCGGCCGGTGCGGCCGACGCTGACGCGGATGTCGAGCAACTTCGTGGTCACCTCCTCCGGCGGGTACTTGTAGGCGATCGCCCACCGGGGCGCGCGCGAGGTGCTGCCGAGCCGCCGCTGCAGGGACACCTCGTCGATCTTGACCACGAGCCCGTCGATCTCGTGTTCGACGTCGTGGCGGTGTTCACCCCAGTACCGCATCCGGGTGAGGACCTCGTCGACGCCGACGACACGGGCGGTGTGCCCGGAGACGGGCAGCCCCCAGGCGGCGAGGGCGGCGTAGGACTGCGACAGCGACACCGGCTCGAATCCCTCGACGTGGCCGAGCCCGTGGCAGATCATCCCGAGGCGCCGTCGCGCGGTCACCGCAGGGTTCTTCTGCCGCAGCGATCCGGCCGCCGTGTTGCGCGGATTGGCGAACGGGGCCTTGCCCTCGGCGACGAGGGCGGCGTTGAGCGCGTGGAAGTCCTCGAGCCGGAAGTACACTTCGCCCCGCACCTCGAGCACGCGGGGAATCGGGAATTCCTCGGTCGCGGTGAGTCTTTCGGGGATGTCGTCGATCGTGAGAGCGTTGAGCGTGACCTCCTCGCCGGTGCGGCCGTCGCCGCGGGTGGCGGCCCGGCGCAGCCGGCCGTCCTCGTACACCAGGCTCAGCGCGACGCCGTCGATCTTCACCTCGCAGAGGTAGTGCAGGTCCGGGCCGGTCTCGGCTTCCACGCGGGAGACCCAGGCCCGCAACTCGTCCTCGGTGAAGACGTTGTCGAGGCTGAGCATCCGTTCGAGGTGGTCGACGGCGGTGAAGTCGGTGGCGAAGCCGCCCCCGACGAGCTGGGTGGGGGAATCGGGGACGCGCAGGTCCGGGTAGTCGTCCTCGAGCTGCTTCAGCGCGCCGAGCAACTGGTCGAAGGCACCGTCGGAGATGATCGGCGCATCGCGCACGTAGTAACGGAACTGGTGCTCGCGCACCTCCTCCGCGAGTTGCTGCCAGCGCTCACGCACGTCGGGCGGAGCTTGGGTGGGCGCGTCCGTCGATTCACTCACGCCGGAAAGACTAGTCGAGCGATACGACGTTCCCGGCCGCTGCGGACCCGAGCGAGTCGGGATCGTCCGTGAACGCGGCGGCGATGTCGCGGGCGAGGCGCAGTGCCCGGCGCGCCCACGCGGGATCGGCGCCGGCCAGGCCGCAACGCGGGGTGACCCCGACCGAACGCAAGGTGGCACGGGGAAAGCCCAGCCGATCGATCAGCGCGGTCGCGGGGCCGGCGAGCTCACGCCAGGTGGGGACGGCGGCGTCGGGCGCGGTGGAGGGGACCAGCCCGAGCAGGAGGGTCGTTCCGGCGTCGATCAGCTCACCGACTCCGTCGAGGTCGGCGGCGGTGAGCTGCGCGACGTCGAGCGCGACGGCGTCGACACCGCTGCGACGCAGCATCCCCGTCGGCACGCCCGGGGCGCAGCAGTGCACCGCGACGGGCCGGCCGATCGCCGCCAGTGCGGTCTCGAGGAGGTGCTGCGCCTCCGGCTCGGGGAGCGCGGGCACCGACTCGAGGGACGTGCGCCCGGTCAGGGTCCCGGCCAGGACGGCGGGCAGCGCGGGCTCGTCCAGCTGGACCACCACGTCGGCGCCGAGGCGACGGGTCAGTTCCGCGGCGTGCCGCGCCAGCCCCTCGCCGAGGGACTCGGCGAGGTCACGCACGGCACCGGCGTCGGTGAGCACGCGCCGGCCGCCGGCCAGCTCGGTGTGCGCGGCGAGGGTGAAGGGTCCGGCCGCCTGCACCTTCAGAGTCCGACCCGGTCCGAGTCCCGCTGTCTCCCAAGCTTCTTCGAGTGCATCAAGGTCTCGGCGCAGCAGATCGCCGGCGCGGGCCGCGACCACGCCGCGACGACCGCCGAGCCGATATCCGGTGGTGGACGTGTCGAGATGCAGGTCGACCAGCAGCGCGCCGGTACGGCCGACGAGATCGGCCCCGAGGCCCCGGGCCGGCAGCTCGACCAGGTGCGGCAGCGCCTCGAGCTCGCCGAGCACGGTCGCCGCCGACTCCCGGGCGTCGACGCCGGGCCACGAGCCGATGCCGGTAGCGACACCGGACCAGGATTCCGCGCTCACCGGGTCGTCGCCGTACCGGTGCCGGCGATGGTGCCGCTGCCGAGGACGACGTCGCCGGCCGCGTCCGGCCGGTACAGCACCACGGCCTGTCCGGTGGCCACGCCGGTGAGGGGTTCGCGCAGGGTCACCTCGAGACCGGTGCCGACGGTCTCGGCGACGGCCGCCGCGACATCGCCGTGGGCGCGCACCTGCACGACGCACTCGAGCGGTCCGGCCGGCGCGGTGCCACTGGACCACACCGCGCGCTCGGCGCGGATCGTCCACACCTTCAGATCCTCCGCGGAGCCCACCTTCACGGTGCCGGTGTCCGGCTCGATCGCGGTGACGTAGCGGGGGCGGCCGTCCGCGCCCGGGCCGGCGATGCCCAGCCCCTTGCGCTGCCCGACCGTGAAACCGTGCACCCCTTCGTGTTCGGCGAGCACTGCGCCGGACCGTGCGTCGACGACCCGGCCGGGACGGACCCCGATGCGAGCGCCGAGGAAGGCGCGGGTGTCACCGGAGGGGATGAAGCAGATGTCGTGGCTGTCGGGCTTGTCCGCCACCGCGAGACCCCGCTCGGCCGCTTCGGCGCGGATCCGTTCCTTGGGGGTGTCCCCGACTGGGAACATCGCACGCGCGAGCTGATCCGCCGTCAGCACGCCGAGCACGTACGACTGGTCCTTGCCGGCGTCGACCGCGCGTCGCAGGACGCCGTCCTCGAGCCGGGCATAGTGGCCGGTGGCGACCGCGTCGAAGCCGAGTGCCACGGCCCGGTCGGCGAGGGCCGCGAACTTGATCTTCTCGTTGCAGCGCAGGCACGGATTCGGGGTGTGGCCGGCGGCGTAGGACTCGACGAAGTCGTCGATGACCTCTTCCTTGAACCGGTCGGCGAAATCCCAGACGTAGAACGGGATTCCGAGCACGTCGGCGGCCCGGCGGGCATCGCCCGCATCCTCCTTCGAGCAGCAGCCCCGCGACCCGGTCCGCAGAGTCCCCGGCGCCGTGGACAGCGCCAGGTGCACGCCGACGACGTCGTGGCCGGCATCGACCGCGCGGGCCGCGGCCACCGCCGAGTCCACGCCACCGCTCATTGCCGCGAGCACCCTCATCGATGTCACCTCTCTCGACTACCGGCGCCGGCCAGTCCGGCGGCCCGCGCCCGTCCCACCACCTGCGGCAGCGCCGCCACGACGGCCTCCACGTCGGCGCGAGTCGACGTGTGGCCCAACGAGAATCGCAACGACCCACGGGCCGTGCGGGGGTCCGCACCCATCGCGACGAGCACGTGGCTGGGCCTGGCCACGCCGGCGGTGCAGGCCGAACCGGTCGAGCACTCGATCCCGGCCGCATCCAGCAGCATGAGCAGCGAATCGCCCTCGCAGCCGGGGAAGGTGAAGTGTGCGTTGCCGGGCAGGCGGTCCGCACCGCGCGGGCCGTTGAGGATCGCGTCCGGTACCACGCCCGTCACGCCGGCGATCAGCTCGTCACGCAGCGCCGTGAGGACGGCGGCGCGTTCGCCGAGTTGGGCCGTCGCCTCGCGCAGCGCCGCGGCCATGCCGGCGATCCCGGCCGTGTCGTGCGTTCCCGACCGGACGTCGCGCTCGTGCCCTCCGCCGTGCGTCAGCGGCACGCACGGCACCTGGCGGCCCAGCAGCAGGGCACCGACCCCCTGGGGACCACCGAACTTGTGCGCGGCGATCGTCATGGCGGCGAGCCCGCTCGCGGCGAAGTCCACCGGCAGATGACCCACCGCCTGCACGGCGTCGCTGTGCATCGGCACCCCGTACTCGGCGGCGACGGCGGCGAGTTCGGCGACGGGCATCACGGTGCCCACCTCGTTGTTGGCCCACATCACCGACACGAGGGCCGTCTCGTCGGAGTGCTCGGCCAGGGCCCGGCGCAGCGCATCCGGCTCGACCCGCCCGTCGGCCTCGACGGGCAGCCAGGTGACCTCGGCATCCTCGTGGGCGACGAGCCATTCGACGGCATCGAGCACCGCGTGATGCTCGACGGCGCTCGCGATCACCCGGCGACGGCGCGGATCGGCGTCGCGGCGCGCCCAGTAGATGCCCTTGACCGCGAGGTTGTCGCCCTCCGTGCCCCCCGAGGTGAAGACGACCTCCGAGGGACGGGCGCCGAGGTCCGCGGCGACGGACTCCCGGGCCTCCTCGACGCGGCGGCGCGCCGCGCGTCCCGACCCGTGCAGGGAGGACGCGTTGCCGACCGTCGCGAAGACCTCCGTCATCGCCGACACGGCCGCGGGCAGCATCGGCGTGGTCGCGGCGTGATCGAGGTAGACGGTCTTCGAGGTGCCGGAGGCTCCGGCGGGGTTCGAGGTCATGACCGGACCAGGATAGCGGGTCGGGCTCCGCGCCCGCCGCCCTCACCGTCCGGCCCGGAGTTCCTCCCGGCCGGCGGTGTCGTGGACGGCGCGGCCGAGCCTGGCGAGTTCGGCTCCGTCGTCGTTCCGCCGCACGGACCGTTCGCACCGCGCGGCGAGGTCGCGGCGATCGGAGCCGGGCCGCTCGAGCGGGGCGAGCACCACTTCCACCACGACGCCCCGGTGCCGCAGCAGCCGCCGCAACGAGGCGCCGATCGTCTCGTCGCCGACGAACGCCGGGCCGGTGGCGATCGTCCCGGCGGCGTCGGCGTACCGGAGCCCGACCGGTTGCACCGGGAGCTGGGCGTCGATCGCGGCCTGGAACAGCGCCGGACGGAATCCGCCGTACGCCCTGCCGCACCACGTGGTGCCCTCCGGGAACGCCGCGACCGTCTCCCCCGCCGCGAGTCGGTCGCGGATTCGTGCGACCACGACGGGTAGCTCGCGCAGGCGTTCGCGCGCGATGGGAATGACCCGCATCCGCCGGGCCAGCGCGCCGAGCAGTCCCCACTCCAGCAGGTCGCTGCGGGCGACGAACCCCGCGGGCGCGACGGCGGTGAGGACGAGCACGTCGGTCCAGGACACGTGCGGGGCGACGACGAGCACGCCCCCGCCCTCCTCGTCCCGGCCCCGCAGGTCGGTCACCGTCAGCCGCAGCCCGGCACACCGCAGCAGCACGTGGGCGAACGCCCGCTGGGCGGCGAGGCGCCCGGGGCGGGGCAGGAGCCGGCCGGCCGTCAGGAACGGGGCGGTCGTCAGCACCGCCACGACGAGCATCCATCGGCCCGCGGCCGTGACGAAATTCACGCGTCCCGCATCGGCCGGGAGGCAGCCCGCGCCGCAGGGACTGGCCGGCATCCAGGCGTGGGCGCGCGTGTTCACGGCCGCCCTCCGGCGGCGTTCACGCCCGTGCTCCCGCGGCCGCCTCGGCGTTCTCGGCGGCGGTCCGCAGCCGGTCGAGGTAGCGCGCGTCGGCACCGGCGAGGCTCTGCAGCGCCACGAAGTCGGCCACGCCGAAGTCGGGGTCGTGGGCGGGCTCGCCACAGATGCGGGCACCGAGCCGCAGATATCCGCGCAGCAGCGGCGGCAGCACCGGCCGGGCGGGCGGGGGGATGTCCTCGAGGGCGCGGCCGTCGACGACGACGGGTTTCCGGGGGAGCACCCGCCGGTCCGCTTCGACCGCGTGCCGGGCCAGCAGCACGTCGCGCACCGCCCGTACGTTGGCGCCGGGCACGTCGGCGGGGTGGGTGCGTATCGGCACCGACACGCACCCCATCACCCAGTTGTGCCCGGTGAGTTGCAGGTAGCGCAGGATCCCGGCCCACATCAGCGACAGGACCGAGCCGGAACGGTGGGCGGGGTCGACGCAGGCGCGTCCCATCTCCACCGCCCGCAGACCGTCGGGATCGAGGGCGGTGAGGTCGAATTCGGTGGCGGTGTAGTAGCCCCCGGCGGCGCGGGCGGCGTCCGGCGGCAGCATCCGGTAGCAGCCCACCACCGCGCCGGTGTGGTTCTCGCGCACCAGCAGGTGGTCGCAGTACTCGTCGAAACGGTCGGCGTCGATGCCCGGCGCCATGCCTGCGGGAAGACGGAACCCGGGTTCTGCGGCGAAGACCCGGTAACGCAGCCGCTGGGCGGCCTCGCGGTGTTCCCGGTCGGCGGACACGAGAAGGGAATAGCGCGGCCCCGACAGCATCGCCTCCGGCCGCGGGTCCCGGGCCGGCGCCAGCAAAGTGGTCATGGCGCAATGTGTATCGAGCCGGTACGTCGCGGCAGGGGCGGCACGGTGTCGCCTCCGTGCACGTCCGGTGAACATGCCCCGGCACGCACGCGGCCCCGCACCCGGACGGGTGCGGGGCCGTGGCAGGACCTCGGGAATCAGCCCTTGTGCTTCTTGATCTCCTCGGTCAGCTGCGGAGCGACGTTGAACAGATCGCCCACGACGCCGTAGTCCGCGATCTCGAAGATCGGGGCCTCTTCGTCCTTGTTGACCGCGACGATCGTCTTCGACGTCTGCATGCCGGCCCGGTGCTGGATGGCGCCGGAGATGCCCAGCGCCACGTACAGCTGCGGCGAGACGGTCTTGCCGGTCTGACCGACCTGGAACTGGCCCGGGTAGTAGCCGGAGTCGACGGCGGCGCGGGAGGCACCGACGGCCGCACCGAGCGAGTCGGCAAGCTCCTCGACGACGGTGAACTTGTCGGCGCTGCCGACGCCGCGGCCGCCGGAGACGACGATCGACGCCTCGGTCAGCTCCGGACGGTCGCCACCCACGATCGGGTTGCGCGCGGTGACCTTGACCGCGTTCTCCTCCTGCGCCGGAACCTCGACGTCCACCCGCTCGGCGGCACCGGCCTGCGGCTGGGCCTCGACGGCACCGGGGCGCACGGAGACGACCGGCACCTCACCGTTGGCCTTGGCGTCGACGGTGTACGCGCCACCGAAGATCGAGTGCACGGCCGAACCGTCGGACTTGACGTCGATGACGTCGCAGAGCAGGCCGGAACCGATGCGTGCGGCGAGGCGGCCCGACACCTCCTTGCCCTCGACGCTGGCGGCGGTGATCACCGCGGCGGGGCTGGCGGACTCCACGAGCGAGGCCAGCACGTCGACCTTCGGGGTCACCAGGTAGCCGTCGATGTCGTCGGACTCGGCGGCGTAGACCTTGGCGGCGCCGGCGGCAGCGAGCGCGTCCTGCAGCTTGTCGGCGGTGCCGGCCGGGCCGGTCACGACCGCGGCGGGCTCACCCAGTGCACGGGCGGCGGTGATCAGCTCGGTGCTGACCTTCTTCAGCGCACCCTCGGCGTGCTCGACGAGCACGAGTACTTCTGCCATTGCTCTTTCTCTCCCTTGGTATGTCTGCTGTGTCGCGTGGGTGCGATCAGATGATCTTCTGGCCGACGAGGTACGCGGCGATCTTGCTGCCGCCGTCACCCTCGTCCGCGACGCGCTCACCAGCGGTACGCGGGGGCTTCGGGCTGACACCGGTGACGGTGCTGCCGGCGTTGGACACGCCGAAGATCTCGGGATCGAGCCCGATGTCGGCGAGAGTGAGGGCCTGAACTTCCTTCTTCTTCGCAGCCATGATGCCCTTGAAGGACGGGAAGCGGGGCTCGTTGATCTTCTCGGTGACCGAGACGATGGCCGGGAGCGTGGCCTCGAGGGTGAAGACACCCTCGTCGGTCTCGCGCTCGCCGCTGACCTTGCCGTCGGCGACGTTGAGCTTGCGCATGTGGGTCAGCTGCGGCAGGCCGAGGTACTCGGCGATGATCGCCGGCACGGCACCCATCCGGCCGTCGGTGGCCTCGTTGCCGGCGATGACCAGGTCGACGCCCTCGATCTGGCCGAGAGCCGCCGCGAGCGCGTACGCGGTCTGGATCGAGTCCGAGCCGTGGATGGCCGGGTCGTTGAGGTGGATTGCCTTGTCGGCACCCATGGACAGCGCCTTGCGGATCGCGTCGGTGGCGCGGTCCGGACCGGCGGTGAGCACGGTGACCTCCCCGCCGTCGCGCTCCTTGATGAGCAGGGCTTCCTCGACGGCGCGCTCGTTGATCTCGTCGAGCACCGCGTCGGCGGCCTCGCGATCGAGCGTGAAGTCGCCGTCGCTGAGCTTGCGCTCGGACCACGTGTCGGGGACCTGCTTGATCAAAACGACGATGTTCGTCATGGGTCTACGTCGACCTCCTGTGTATGACTTCCTTGGATCGGCGAGGCGCAACGCCTTGACCGAGCTCTCGTGCTTCGCACGGGGGTGTGCGATAGATTACCTTACGCTAAGTTACCCGCTGGTAACTTGGATGGGAACCTCGTTCACCATAACCACACGAAGGGAGCCGCACGGCTGTGATCTGGACCACCGACGACGAGGTCGACAAAGGTGGGGCTAATGTCTGGGCGGTGAGCGAATCCACCGTCCCCGCCGGCGACGCCCCTCGACTGCCCCTCACCGGTGAACGCACCGTTCCCGGCATCGCGGAGGAGAACTACTGGTTCCGCCGCCACGAGGTGGTCTACCGCGACCTGCTCCCCCGGTGTGCGGGCCGCACCGTGCTCGAGGCGGGCGCCGGCGAGGGCTACGGCGCCGACATGATCGCGGATGTCGCGACCGCCGTCGTCGGGCTCGACTACGACGAGAGTGCCGTCGCGCACGTGCGTGCCCGGTACCCGCGCGTGGACATGCGGCACGCCAACCTCGTCGAGCTGCCGCTCGCCGACGCGTCCGTGGACGTCGTGGTCAACTTCCAGGTCATCGAGCACCTGTGGGACCAGTCCGGGTTCCTGCGCGAATGCCACCGGGTGCTCCGGGACGGCGGCGAACTGCTCATCAGCACCCCCAACCGCATCACGTTCTCCCCCGGCCGCGACACCCCGCTCAACCCGTTCCACACCCGGGAACTGAACGCCGCCGAACTCAACGAACTCCTCGAGGGAGCCGGCTTCCGCGTCGCGCTCACCACCGGGGTGCACCACGGGCCCGTGCTGCGCGCCCTCGACGCCAAGCACGGCGGCTCCTTCATCGACGCCCAGATCGAGCGCGCTCTCGCCGGCGAGCCCTGGCCCGCGGACCTGACCGCGGACGTCGCCGCGGTGACAGTCGACGACTTCCTTCTCGCGCCCGAGAACATCGACGCCAGTCTCGATCTCGTCGCGATCGCGGTGAAGGATCCGGCGCGGTGACCACTCCCGCCCCCCGGCGGGAACCGGGACTGTTCGCGCTCGTGCTGCACTCGCACCTGCCGTGGCTCGCCCACCACGGTCGCTGGCCGGTCGGCGAGGAATGGCTCTACCAGTCTTGGGCCGCAACGTATCTCCCGGTGACCGATGTTCTGCGCCGGCTCGCCGCCGAGGGCCGCACACACCTGGTCACCCTCGGGGTGACACCCGTGCTGGCCGCGCAGCTCGACGATCCGCACTGCCTGACCGGCATGCACCACTGGCTGGGCAACTGGCAGTTGCGGGCCCACGAGGCCGCGGGCATGCGGGAGCCGTCCTACCGCGCGCTCGGGGCCCGTGAGCACCGGCAGGCGACCGCCGCCCTCGAACAGTTCGAAACCCGTTGGCGCCACGGCGGATCGCCGGTGTTCCGCGAACTCCTCGACGCCGACGCGGTCGAGTTGCTCGGCGGGCCTCTGGCCCACCCGTTCCAGCCGCTGCTCGACCCTCGGCTGCGGGCATTCTCCCTCGCCGAGGGCCTGGCCGACGCGCACGCACGCTGGGCGCACACGCCGCCGGGAATCTGGGCTCCCGAGTGCGCCTTCACCCCCGGCATGGAGACCGGATACGCCGCCGCCGGGGTCGGGCACTTCATGGTGGACGGTCCCGCGCTGCGCGGTGACACGTCTCTCGGGCGGACCGTGTGGGACTCCGACGTCGTCGCCTTCGGCCGGGACCTGCAGGTGTCCTACCGGGTGTGGTCGCCGAAGTCCGGTTATCCGGGCCATGCCGCCTACCGCGACTTCCACACCTACTGCCACGACACCGGGCTCAAGCCCGCCCGGGTCACCGGGCGGACCGTCGCCCCCCAGGACAAGGCACCTTACGACCCCGACCTGGCGTCCGCGGCCGTCGACCGGCACGTGGCCGACTTCGTCGACACGATCCGCCGGCGACTGCGCCGCGAGTCCGAGCGCATCGGGCGCGACGCCCTGGTGGTTGCCGCGTTCGACACCGAACTGTTCGGCCACTGGTGGCACGAGGGCCCCCTGTTCCTGGAACGACTGCTGCGGGCACTGCCGGCGACGGGCATCGAGGTGGGCACCCTGGCCGACGCACGCGACCGCGGGTACGTGGGCGCCCCCGTCGAACTGCCCGACAGCTCGTGGGGATCCGGGAAGGACTGGCGGGTGTGGGCCGGCGAGCAGGTACGCGATCTCGTCCAGCTCGACGAGGAGGTCGTGCGCACCACCCTCGACACCCTCGACAAGGCCCGGGCCGGGTCCCGGGGCCTCGCGCTGCGCAACCGGGTCCACGACCAGATGCTGCGCGAGGCGCTGCTGACGGTGTCGAGCGACTGGGCGTTCATGGTCAGCAAGGACACCGCCGCCGGCTACGCGCGGGACCGGGCCCACAAGCATGCCCACGCGTTGCGGGAGATCGCCGCGGCGGTCGCCGCCGGCCGCGACGAGACGGCGGCGCGGCTGGCCGCCGGCTGGAACCGAGCGGACAATCTGTTTCCCGGGCTCGATGCCCGCCGCCTGCCCGATCGGATGGGAGCCCCGTCGTGAAGGTACTGATCGTCTCCTGGGAGTACCCGCCGGTCGTCGTGGGCGGCCTGGGCCGGCACGTGCACCACCTCGCCACCGAACTCGCCGCCGCCGGGCACGAGGTGGTCGTGCTCTCGCGGCGGCCGTCCGGCACGGATGCCGGTACCCATCCCACGATCGGCCACATCGCCGAGGGGGTGCTCGTCGTGGCCGTCGCCGAGGATCCGCCGCACTTCGAGTTCGGCGAGGACATGCTGCCCTGGACGCTTGCGATGGGCCATGCCATGGTGCGGGCGGGCCTGAATCTGACCAAGGGCGGAATCGGCGACGGCTGGTACCCGGATGTGGTGCACGCGCACGACTGGCTCGTCGCACACCCGGCCGTGGCGCTCGCCGAGTACTTCGACGTGCCGCTCGTGTCCACCCTGCACGCGAGCGAAGCGGGCCGGCACAGCGGCTGGCTGTCGAGCCGCATGAACCGGCAGGTGCACTCGATCGAATGGTGGCTCGCCAACGAGTCCGATCGGCTCATCACGTGTTCGGCCTCGATGAACGAGGAGGTCGTCGCGCTCTACGGACCGGAGCTGCCGCCGGCGACGGTGATCCGCAACGGAATCGACGTCACCGCCTGGTCCTACCGGGAGCGGGCGCCGCGCTCCGGGCCGCCGCAACTGCTGTTCGTCGGCCGGCTCGAGTACGAGAAGGGGGTGCAGGATGCGATCGCCGCCCTGCCCCGGATCCGGCGCACGCACCCCGGAACCACGCTCGTCGTCGCCGGGGAGGGCACCCAGTTCGAGTGGCTGCGCGAGCAGGCGCGTGTGCACCGCGTCGCGCGGTCGGTGACGTTCGTCGGCAACCTCGACCGCACCGAGTTGCTCGGCCGGCTGCACCGCGCCGACGCGATCGTGTTGCCGAGTCGCTACGAGCCGTTCGGGATCATCGCGCTCGAGGCCGCGGCCGCCGGGACACCGCTCGTCGCATCGACCGCGGGCGGCCTCGGGGAGGCGGTGGTCGACGGCGAGACCGGACTCGCGTTCGCCCCCGGTGACGTCGCCGGGCTGGCATCGGCGGTCCGGCGGACCCTCGACGATCCCGCGGCCGCCCAGATGCGGGCGCGGGCGGCGCGCGAGCGTCTCACGGAGGACTTCGACTGGCGGTTGGTGGCCGCCGAGACCGCCCAGGTGTACGCGGAAGCGAAACGACGTGTGCGCCAACCGCTTTCACGGCCGACGATTCCCCAGCGCCCCCTCCCCGACCGGTAGCGCCGGCCCGTCTCACCGGGCCGGCAGCAGCGGGGGTTCGCGGTGCGCCCAGGGGCGGGCCTGTTCGAGCTGACCCGCGAGCGAGAGCAGCAGTCCCTCCGAGCCCAAGGGCCCGAGAAACTGCACGCCCAGCGGCAATCCCGCCGCGGTCCAGTGCAGTGGCACCGAAATCGCCGGGCGCCCGGTGATGTTCGCGAGCTGGGTGTACGGCGTCCGGGCCAGGTTCTCGTCGACGATGCGGTCCATCAACCCCGCCCACCGCGCCGCACGGCCGAGCCGTGCCGTCACGATCAGGCGCGCGGCGCGCTGCAGCGCGGGCGGTGTGGCCAGTTCCCCCACGCGCGCCGGCGGATACGCCAGGGTCGGAGTGAGCAGCAGGTCGTACCGCTCGTGGAACGCGCCGAGCTGCTGCGTGTACCCGTTCCACCGGCGCAGCGACGCAAGATAGTCCGACGGCCGGACGGAGTCGCCGAGCGCGGCGAGGAACCGCGTGTCCGGCTCGAACGCCTCGGGCGCACACCCGGTGCTCCGGCGCGCCTGCCGGACGTCGGCGGCGAGCCAGGCGAACCACATCGTCAGCCAGTCGGTGGACAGCCGTCGCTCGTCGATTCCCGTCGCGGCGGGCTCGACGACGTGGCCCAGCTCGTCGAGCAGCGTCGCGGCGTCTTCGACCGCCGCGACGGCCTCCGGATCGACCCCCGTGCCGATCGGGGACTCCGTCGCGAATCCGATGCGCAGCGCCCGCGGGGGGACGCTCGCCGCGGAGGCATACGACTCCGGCGATACCGCCGGGAGATAGGGTCCGTTCGGGTCGGCGCCGGCCAGCACGTCGAGCATGACCGCCGCGTCGCGCACCGTCCGGGTGACGACTCCGTTGCTGACCGCCCCGTGCCGGTCCTCGTCCACCGCGGGACCGCTCGGCACCAGGCCCCGGCCCGGCTTCAGGCCGACCAGACCGCAACAGGCAGCAGGGATGCGGATCGAGCCGCCACCGTCGTTCGCGCCGGCCGCCGGGACCACGCCGGCGGCGACTGCCGCCGCCGATCCGCCGGAGGACCCACCCGGGGTGTGCGCGGGATTCCACGGATTACGGGTCGGGCCGTTCGCCACGGGCTCGGTGACCCCCTTCGTCCCGAACTCCGGGGTGTTCGTCTTACCGAACACGACGAGTCCCGCACTCAGCCAACGATCGACCACCACCGCGTTGCGCGCGGCGGGCAGGGTCGCCAGGGACCGGCTCCCACTGCCGGTCGGTAACCCGGCGATGTCCTGGAGCAGATCCTTGACCAGGAACGGAACACCCGCGAACGGGCCCTCGAGCGGCTCGTCGGCCCGGCGGCGCGCCTGCCCGTCGAGCCGGCGTACGACGGTGTTCAGCGTCGGTTCCACTGCCTCGAGGCGGGCGAGGGCCGCGTCGAGCAGTTCGCGTGGCGTGACCTCACGACCGGCGACGAGCTCGGCGAGCCCCACGGCGTCGTAGTGGCGGTAGTCGGCGTAGTCCATCGCAGGACCCCTGATCAGGATCCGGGTTCCGCTGCCGGTTCGCGGCCGGCCTTCTTGCGCGCGATGTCCTCGAGCGCGGCGACGTAGGCGGCGCGGTCGGCGGCCCCGGACTCCCAGTCCGTGCGACGGTTCCTGACCACCTTGGCCGGCGCTCCGACCGCGATGCTGTAGTCCGGGATGTCGCCCTTGACCACCGCGTGCGCACCGAGGACGCAGCCGCGTCCGGTGCGGGTGCCGCGCAGTACCGTGACCTTCGTCGCGATCCAGGTGTCGGGTCCGATCCGCACCGGGCCCTTGACGATCCCCTGGTCCTTGATCGGATAGGTGATGTCCTCGGTGCGATGGTCGAAGTCGCAGATGTAACACCAGTCGGCGACGAGCGTCGAGGCGCCGATCTCGATGTCGAGGTAGGTGTTGACGACGTTGTCCTTGCCGAAGACCACCTTGTCTCCGATGCGGAGCGACCCCTCGTGGCAGCGGATGGCGTTGCCGTCGCCGATGTGCACCCACCGCCCGATCTCGAGCCTGGACAGCTCCGGGGTGGAGTGGATCTCGACGTTCTTGCCGAGGAACACCATGCCCCGCAGGACGACGTGCGGGTTCGCGAGCCTGAACTTGGCCAGACGGTAGTACCGCACCAGGTACCACGGCGTGTACGCCTTGTGCGCCAGCACCCATCGCAGCGAGGCGACGGTGAGGAATCGGGCCTGGTCCGGGTCCCGCCGCCGGGAACCGCGCCACCTCGTGCGCAACGGTGCGCCCCACATGCTCGTCATGGTTGCCAGCGTACGGTCCGCCTCGTGCGCGGAGTGCGCCACCCGGCCCGATAGTGTGGCACATCGGGTCATTCGAGCCACGGCGAGGAGATGAGTGATGCGGGCTGCCCTGCGGACGGTGATGCTGACGACCTCGGCGGCATTGGTGCTGACCGGATGCGGCAGCAGCAGCGGCCCGGTCGACGTCTTCGCCGCCGGGGCGTGGCCGGGGCGGTACGCCGACGCCCGCAACAGCAGCACCGCGCAGGCCGACGGGCTGCGCGACGTCGCGCCCGCGTGGTCGCGCCCGCTCGGCGGCGCCGTCACCTCCCCTGCGAGCGTCGCCGCCAACGGGCAGATCTTCGTCACGGGCGCGACCACCGTGGGCTGCAACCTCGTCTCGTTCCAGATCGACACCGGCCGCAAGCGGTGGTGCACCCGCCTTGCGCCGGGGGTCGCCGGGGTGACTCCCGCCGTCGACGGTATGGCCAACATCTACGTCGGCGAAGAGGGCGCGATGGTGTCGTTCAACGAGCACGGCCAGCGGCGCTGGCGCATTCCGGTGAGCGGCACGCCGGGAACCGCACAGTTCACCGGTGACGGAAACCTGTTGTTCGTCACACATTTCGGGCAGGTCAACGTTCTCGACCCACAGACCGGCAAGCACGCGGCGCCGATCTTCGACCTCGTGCCCACGCCCGCGGCGACGGACGGGACGAACGTGCCTCGATTGCCGAACGACCACGGTCTGGTCGCCTGCTTCGGCGGATCGGAGGACTGCCCGGTGGCCACCACCCCGGCGGTCGATCTCGGTACCGGCCGGATTCTGGTGACCCTGTGGCGGCCCGGCGCCGATCGGGCCGCCGTCGTGTCGATGCGCTACACCGGCGGCGACGATGCGCGCGTGGTCGAGGAATGGTCGCAGACGGAACTGCCGGGCGGCGCGGCCACCAGTCCCGTGCTGTCCGCGGACGGCGCAACGGTGTACGTGCACGACGGCGAGGGGGCCCTGTGGGCACTCGACGCCGGGACCGGGGCACCCCGGTGGAGTCACGGCCTCGGGTACGTGGCCTCCGCCGGCCCCGCGGTGTCCGCCGAGGGACTGCTGGTCCTCGCGCCGGGGGGCCGGACCGGGGACCTGGTCGCGCTGCGCGACACCGGCGAGGCCGCCGAAATCGTGTGGCGCCGCGACGACGTGCGCCAGTTGGGGGTGCCGGCCCTGACCGCCGACGGCCTCGGGTACACGGTGGCCCGCGCCGACGACGGGTTGGCCGCGCTCGTGTTCGACGCCGCGAGCGGGGAGACGCTCGACGCGGAAACCCTGCCCGGCGCGGCCGGCTTCTCGGTCGGCACCGCGGTCGGGCCGTCCGGTGAGTTCGTCACGACGACCCTGCCGGGCGAGGTGTACGTGCTCCGCTGACCCGAATCGCCGCGCGCGGCGATTCGGGTCAGCCGGCGATCTGGATGAGATTGCCGCAGGTGTCGTCGAATACGGCGGTGGTGACACCGCCCATCTCGAGGGGCTCCTGGGTGAACCGCACCCCGAGGCCGCGCAGCCGCTCGTACTCGGCGTGCACGTCGTCGACCGCGAACGAGGTGAACGGGATGCCGTCGGCGACGAGGGCCTCCTTGAAGGGGCGGACGGCGGGATGCCCGTCGGGTTCGAGCACCACCTCCGGCCCGTCCGGTTGCTGCGGCGAGACGACGGTGAGCCACCGCGCCTCGCCCAGGGGGACCTCGGTCTTCTTCACGAAGCCCAGGACTTCGGTGTAGAAGGCGAGCGCCTTGTCCTGGTCGTCGACCAACACACTGGTGAGGGTGACCTTCACTGCGACTCCTTTCGCTGCGCGACCGTCCATCGGTCGGCGAGGCCGTGCAGTGGTGCAACGTCCACGTGGTGGAACTTCGATCGCCCCTCGCGGCGGGTCCGGACCAGACCGGCCTCCTCGAGGATTGCCAGGTGCTGCGAGATCGCCTGCCGGGACGAACCCAGGCCGTGCCGCGAGATCAGCCGGGTGCACAGCTCGAACAGCGTCTGGCCGTCCCGCTCGACGAGCTCGTCGAGGATGGCCCGGCGGGTCGGATCCGCCAGCGCTTTGAAGATGTCGACCACACCACCCATGATACGCAAGTGTTTGCTTGCATATCAATGGTCGCACGGGATCGGGCCCGGCACGCTCAGCGACTGGGCTCGCAGACGAATGCCGTCGGGGTGCGGCCGATCCGCGTCAGCACGACGCTCAGCGACCGCGAACCGCGGAGCTTGAGCCGCGGCCGGAGCACCGCCGGATCGACGTCGACCCCCCGCACGAGGATCTCCGCCACCCCGCAGCCCATCGACGAAAGGGTTTGCCGCAGAGACTTTTCCGAGTACTTCAACCGGTCGAGGATGCGAAATCCACGCAGTCCCGCGGGGAGTGCGTCGCCGGTGAGATACGCGATGCGCGGATCGAGTTGCCACAGACCGTGTGCCGCCGCGTAGTGCCGCACCAGTCCCGCACGCACGATCGCCCCGTCCGGATCGACGATCCACTCTCCCGGTTCCCTCTCGGGCAGCTCGTCCGGCTGCGCGTCGGTGATCTCGAACCCGGCACCGTCCGAACGCAACACGCTCGCCCGTCGCCGCACACCCGGCGCCGCGAGACCCGGGGAGTACAGGCACGCCTCACGGACACCCCCGTCGAGCGAGACCACCTCGACCTCCCCCGGCCAGTCCAGCGCATCGAAATCCAGCCCCGGGGCACACTTGACGGCCAGGTCGCGCCCGGCATAGGCGTCGAGCAGGTCGGGCAGTGGCGGCATCAGTGCTGCCGGATCGTGGGTGCGCCGGCCCTCGGAACGACGGGCCGGATCGGCGATCACGGTGGTACCACGGGTGACCGGCCGCAGCGCGTCGGCACGGACCAGCGCCACTCCGGGAACGTTGTGCTCGGCCATCGCGAGACGAACCGGGTCGAGGTCGCTGCCGACCACCATCTCGGCGACCCCGGTCAGGGCCGCGAGTTCCGCCCCGATCGAGCACGTCACGTCGTGGACCCGCCGACCGGAGAGCCGGCGTGCCCGGTGCGCGGCGACGGGCGCCGGCGTCGCCTGTTGCAGAGCGTCGTCGGTCGACAGCCAACCGCCCGCGGCGGGCAGCTTCGCGACCGCCTTGCGGCGCACCAGCACCGTCTCGATCAGCGGAGCGGCCCGGTCGCCGAAACGCGTACGCGCCCAGCCGATGTCGGCCAGGCGCGTGCGCGTGGACAGCTCCCGGGCGGCCACCTCCGCGAGATCGGCCGCCCCCTGCGCCGAACGCAGGTACGCGACGTCGGCGAGGGTGAACGCGTAACCCACCCTACGGCTTCACGCCGGTGATCATGACGTTGTAGAAGAAGCTGCGCGGGACGACGTGCCGGAGGACCTTCTCGTCCACCCAGCTGAGCGTCCGCCACCCACCGAACGCGAAGCGCGCCCAGCCCCAGCCCAGCTTCTCCGCGGGCACCGCGGCCTCGAAGGTGCGGACCGGCCAGCCCAGCAACGCGGCCGCGAACTCCTCGCTGCTGGCCTTCACCTGCACCGCGCCGGCCGAGGCCGCCATCCGTTCCAGGTCCGACGGGTCGAAGGTGTGCAGATCGACGACTGCCTCGAGCGCCGCGGCGCGCGAGGATTCGTCGAGTTCGGCCTGCGGCCGCCGCCACTCCCGCAGGAACGGCAGCTTGGTGACGGTGGTGGTGGCCTCCCACGTGAGCCGGCCGAGCCAGCGCGCGTAGAAGTTTCCGACCGTGCTGGGCTCACCGGCGAACACGAACCGGCCACCCGGCTTCAGCACCCGCAGCACTTCGCGCAACGACTGCTCGACGTCCGGGATGTGGTGCAGCACCGCGTGCCCGACGACGAGGTCGAAGGTGTCGTCGTCGTACGGGATCGTCTCGGCGTCGGCCACCCGGCCGTCCACCTCGAGACCGAGATGTTCGGCGTTGCGCAGCGCCACCTTGACCATGCCGGGCGACAGGTCGGTGACCGAGCCGGTCCGCGCGACTCCGGCCTGCATGAGGTTCAGCAGGAAGAAACCGGTGCCGCAACCGAGTTCGAGGGCCCGCCCGTACGGGAGGGGCTGCTCGCCCGCGGCCGCATCGAAACGGCCCCTCGCGTAGTCGATGCAGCGCTCGTCGTAGGAGATCGACCACTTCTCGTCGTAGGTCTCGGCCTCCCAGTCGTGGTAGAGCACCTGCGCGAGCTTGGTGTCCTGAAGGGCGGCCGCAACCTCCTCGGCAGTGGCGTGCGGGTTCGGCGCGGGGTCGACCCCGTCGGTCCTGCTTGCAGTCATGAAGGGCATCCTACCCATCGGTAAGCTGTGAACAAGTTCCAGTTCCGGGGTGCCTACTCCCCCACGAACTCCGCCTTTCCCGGACCGTTGGCCACGAACGACTCCATGCCGATCGTGCGGTCCTTCGTGGCGAACAGGCCCGCGAAGACGTGCTGCTCGATCTTCAGGCCCGTGTCCAGGTCGGTATCGAGACCCTGATCGATCGCTGCCTTCGCCGCCGCCAGCGCGCGGGTGGCGCCCCGGGTGAACTGCGATGCCCACGTGCGCGCCGCGGCATATACCTCGTCCGGGGCGACGACCTCGTCGACCAGCCCCATCTGCAGAGCCTCGTCTGCCGCGACGAAACGGCCCGTGAACACGAGATCCTTGGCCTTCGACGGGCCGATCAGGCGAGCCAGGCGCTGGGTTCCGCCGCCGCCCGGGATGATGCCGAGCAGGATCTCCGGCACTCCGACCTTCGCGTTGTCGCCGGCGATCCGCCGATCCGCACCCAGCGCGAGCTCGAGACCGCCGCCCAGCGCATAGCCGGTGATCGCAGCGACCGTGGGCTTCGGGATGTCCGCCACCGACCCGAGCGCCGACTGCAGGTCCGCGATGATCTCGCTCATCTGCACGTAGCTCAGCTCCGCCATCTCCTTGATGTCCGCGCCGGCAGCGAACACCTTCTCCCCGCCGTAGACGATCACGGCCTTGACGTCGGAGTTCACGGTCGCCTCGCGAGCAGCGGCCCGGATCTCCTCCTGAACCTGCCGGTTGAGTGCGTTCATCGGCGGCCGGTCGAGCCGGATGGTGCCGATACCGTCGGAGACCTCGAGCGTCACGAATTCAGCCATGAGGCACAGGCTAGTTGGCACCCCGGGCGGCCCACGGATGCGGCCCCGCCTCGTAGTAGCCGTCCTGCTCGGGGAACTCCACCCGAAGCTCCTCGTCTCCCGTGATCAGGGTCGGCAGAATCGGCGTGATCTGCGGCTCCGCAGCGAGGATCTCCGCGACCGAACCGAACCGCGACAATGCCGTCAACTGGCTCCAGGTCGGGGGCAGCAGCACACTTCCACCCTCCTGCCAGTGCGCGATCGCCTCCTGTGGAGTCTGCCACCGCACCGCGTCGGCCTCGCTCGTGTCACCGTCGGCAATCTGCCCCTCCGGGGCCGCCGCCACGAAGAACCTGGTGTCGTAACGACGGCCCTCCCCGACCGGCGTGATCCAGTTCGACCACGGCCGCAGCAGGTCCGCCCGCAGCACCAGACCCTCGCGCTCGAGGAACTCACCGAAGGTGAACTCCCGGGCCTCGAGCTGCCTGCGTGCCGGAGCGAACGCGGTCGTGTCCGCCACCACGGTGTCCGGCGTCGGCCCGGCGAGAAGGACACCGCACTCCTCGAACGTCTCGCGCACCGCCGCGAGAACGAGCGCCTGCGCCAGGTTCTCGGATGTGCCGAACCGCTCCGACCACCACTGCACGGGCGGGCCGGCCCACGCCACCGCTGCAGCGCTGTCCGACGGATCGACGCCGCCTCCGGGGAACACCGTCATCCCGCCCGCGAACGCCATGCCGCGCACGCGCTGCAGCAGGAACACCTCGACGCCACGGTCGCCGTCCCGGACGAGGATCACCGTCGAGGCATCCTTGAGCGGCACCGCCGCCGCGAGTTCTCCCGAACGTTCGATAGCCATACGCACAAGTTACGGCATGACGTGACCCACGACTCATCCACCTGCCGGCGCCACCCCACGACGCGCGGCCGTGCTTTCGGCCGCGGCTCCGCCCCGCTACGCGCGGCTGTGCCGCCTGGCCACGGCTCCGCCCCGCTACGCGCGGCTGTGCCGCCTGGCCACGGCTCCGCCCCGCTACCCGCGGCGGTGCCGCCTGGCCCCGGCTCCGCTCCGCTACGCGCGGCGGTGCCGCCCGGGCTGGTACCTGCGGCGGGCGAAGAACCGGCCGTCCACCTTGTCCAGGGCGATCGCCTGACTGAACGCCTCGCTGAGGTTCTCGCCCGTGATCACGTCGTCGAGAAGGCCCTGCGCGACCACCTGCCCCTCCTTGAGGAGCATCGCGTGGGTGAAGCCCGGCGGGATCTCCTCCACGTGATGGGTGATCAGCACAATGGCCGGAGCGTCCGGATCGGCCGCCAGTACTCCGAGCCGAGCCACGAGTTCCTCACGCCCCCCGAGATCCAGGCCGGCCGCAGGCTCGTCGAGCAACAGCAGTTCCGGGTCTGTCATCAACGCGCGGGCAATGAGGACACGCTTGCGCTCCCCCTCGGAGAGGGTGCCGTAGGTGCGGTCGGCCAGATGCTCGGCGCCGAGGCTCTCGAGCATCTCCACGGCACGCGCACTGTCCACCTCGTCGTACCGCTCGCGCCAGCGCCCGAGTACGCCGTACCCCGCGGAGATCACCAGGTCCACGACCTTCTCGTCGGACGGGACACGGTTCGCCAGCGCCGACGACGACATCCCGATCCGCGGTCGCAGCTCGGACAGGTCGGTCTTCCCGAACGTCTCCGCCAGCACGTGCGCCGTCCCCGATGTGGGGAACGTCTCAGCCGCAGCGATCCTCAGCAGCGACGTCTTGCCCGCTCCGTTCGGCCCGAGGATCACCCAACGTTCGTCGAGTTCCACCTTCCAGGACACGGGACCGACGAGGACGTTGCCGCCCCGCCGTACGAGCACGTCGTCGAATTCGATGAGCAGATCGGGATCAGGTTTGGCCACGCCGACCATCTTTGCGTACGCGCGAGCCCGGTTCACGGCAGGATCACTTCCGTGTCGTACCCCTCGCCCCCTCCGCACCCTTCACCGGTACCCGGCGAGCCGCCGGCGGGTCCTGCCGTCGCCCGGTCCGGCGCCGGTCCTTTTCCTCTGGGCGCCTTCCCCGGCGACGACGGGACCCGGTTCGCGGTGCACGCACCCCACGGCAGCCGCGTCCAGCTCTGCCTGATCGACGACACGGGTCGCGAGGACCGCATCGACCTGCCGGACAAGACGTACGGCGTCTGGCACGGTGAGGTGCCGGGAGTCCGCCCGGGCCAGCGCTACGGATATCGCGTGCACGGCGCGTGGCAGCCCCGGACCGGGCTCCGCGCCAACCCGCACAAGCTGCTGCTCGACCCGTGGGGTCGGCAGCTGACCGGCGACATCGGCGACATGAGCCGCCTCCTCGGCTACGAACGCACCCCGTTCGGTGAGGCGTCGACCGTGGACTCGCTGGGCCACACACCGCTGTCGGTGGTGACCGACACCCCCGCCGGGTCCCGGCACCACCGGCCGGGCACGCCGTGGGAGCAGACGGTGATCTACGAACTGCACGTCGGCTCCTACACCGCCCGCCATCCCGACGTCCCCGAACAGTGGCGTGGCACCTATCTGGGGCTGACGGCGCCCGCCGTCCTCGACCACCTGGTCGGCCTCGGTGTCACCGCCGTCGAACTGCTGCCCGTGCACGCCTTCCTCACCGAGCCACCAGTACGGGTCCGCGGCATGCGCAACCACTGGGGTTACTCCACCGCGTCGTACTTCGCACCGCACCCCGGCTACGCGACCACTCCCGGCAACGAGATCGCGGAGTTCCGGACGATGGTCGACACGCTGCACGAGGCGGGACTGGAAGTGATCCTCGACGTGGTCTACAACCACACCTGCGAATGGTCGGTGGACGGCCCGCACGTGTCCTGGCGGGGCTTCGACGCACCCGGCTACTACCTCCTCGATGCCACCGGCCACGACATCGATCTGACGGGCTGCGGCAACACCGTCGACGGCAGTTCCCCGGTGGCGGTGCGGATGATCTGCGACAGCCTGCGGTACTGGGCGACGGAAATGGGCGTGGACGGCTTCCGGTTCGACCTCGCCAGTGCACTGGCCCGCCCTCGGGGCGGCGACTTCGACGCGCGCGCGGCAGTGTTCACCGCGATCACCACCGACCCTGTCCTCACCCGGCTCAAGCTGATCGCCGAACCCTGGGACGCGACCCTGCCCGGCTACCAGCTCGGCAACATCGGTCCCCAGTGGTCGGAGTGGAACGACCGCTACCGCGACTCGGTACGGCGCTTCTGGGCACGCGGGGCGGGAATTCGGGAGGTCGCCTCCCGGCTCGCGGGCTCGGAGGACCTCTACGGCCGGCACACCCGCCGACCGTGGATGTCGATCAACTTCGTCACGGCGCACGACGGCTTCACGATGTCCGACCTCGTCAGCTATCGCCGCAAGCACAACGAGGCCAACGGCGAGCAGGGCCGTGACGGGAGTGACAACAACGAATCCGTCGACCACGGCGTCGAAGGACCCACGGACGACCCCCTCGTCGTGGCTGCTCGCGCCCGGCACGTGCGTGCGCTCCTCGCGACTCTGCTGCTGTCGACCGGTACCCCGATGCTGCTCGCCGGGGACGAGTTCGGGCACTCCCAGGGTGGCAACAACAATGCCTACTGTGTGCCTGCCGACGTCCCGGTCCGCGACGCCTGGCCCCTCGACTGGGAGCACGCGGACCGGGACCTGGTGGAGTTCGTGCGGCAGGCGCTGCGTCTGCGCAAGGTGGTCCCGGTGCTGCGGCAGGGCCGCTTCTTCGACGGTCGGGCCCGTCAGGTCGGTTACCCCGATCTGGTGTGGTTCGGCGCGGACGGGCGAGAACTGCAGGACGCGGACTGGCTCGACGAAGACCGGCGGACGCTGCAGGCGTGGGTGGACGGCTCGCAGCTGGGCACGGTCACCCGCGCGGGCGTTCCGCTGGCGGACAGCAGCGGTCTGCTCGTGCTCCACGCGGGCGGACCCGCCGCCGTCACACTCGGCCGGGCCGAGTGGTATCGCGGCGATATGGTGTGTGTCTTCGACTCGAGCTCCGTCGACGGCGAACCGGCGGACCTCACACCGCTGCCCGCCGGCACGACGCTGCCCCTGACGGGGCCGACCCTGCTCGTGTTCCGGATCACGAAGTGATCAGCCCGGGACGGCGATCACCGTCACCGACCCCGGAGCCACTTCGGTGAATCCGGCGTCGCGCACCGCCACGGCCGTGCCGTCCGCGACCCGCTTCGTCAGGTGCCGCCACCGGACGGGGTCGGCATCACGCACGGCACACACGAAACCGGATTCGGCCCAGGCGCCGGCATGCTCGGCGTCGAGGGCGCCGGCGAACAGCATCGCGGCGTGGCCGACCTGCGCCGCGGCCTTCCCGACCGTCATGTCGAGCGCGGCATCGATCCACAGCACCGGAACGCCGGCGGGCGGATCGTCCGGAGTGTCGTGTGGCAGGTCCGTGCCCCCGATCTGCAACCGCGAGATGCGCGGATCCAGGTGTCCCACGGGTCCGGGGACCAGCGCCCGGGCCTGCGCACCGCGGTGTTCGACGGTGATTCCGTCGACCTCCTGCGCGGCGCGCCACTGAGCGCCGCGGGCGCGGCGGCTGACCTTGCGGATTCGCGCGTCGGTCCACGCGAGATAGGGCTCGCGCCACGGTCCCGGTTCGCCTTCCGGTCCGGTCCCGACGCGCGGATCCAGGCACAACGCGACCGTCGCCATCGCAGCGGCCTCGAGGAGTGCGCTGCGGGCAGGCGGGTCCTGCTTGGGGATGTGCAGCACGATCGGCATCGCGAGCACCGCCCCCGGGTCGTCCGGGTCGGGTCGATGCCCGTAGCCCCGGGCGAGGACACCGTGGCGAGCCACGAAATCGGCACCGTGGCGAGCCACGACATCGGCACCGGGGCGAGCCACGAAATCGGCACCGTGGCGAGCCACGAAATCGGCACCGTGGCGAGCCACGACATCGGCACCGTGCGGTGCGGTGGTTTCAGGCACCGGTGTCGAGGGGCACGCGGCGCAGGGTGCCGTCGACCCGGTCGGCGGCCTCGACCTCGTCGCGGGTGACGCCGAGGACGAACAGCACCGCGTCCAGGTACGGGTGGGACAGAGCCGTGTCTGCGACCTCACGCAGCGCCGGCTTGGCGTTGAACGCGATGCCGAGTCCGGCCGCTCCGAGCATGTCGATGTCGTTGGCGCCGTCGCCGACGGCGACGGTCTGCTCGATCGGCACGCCGGCCTCGGCGGCGAACTCCCGCAGGGCGCGCGCCTTGGCGGCCCGGTCCACCACCTCACCGACGACGCGGCCGGTGAGCTTGCCGTCGACGATCTCGAGGGTGTTGGCCCGGACGAAATCCAGTTCGAGTTCGTGGGCGAGACCGTCGATGACCTGGCGGAAGCCCCCGGAGACGACGCCGCAGCGGAACCCGAGACGCCGCAGTGTGCGGATGGTGGTCCGGGCACCGGGGGTGAGTTCGAGGTTCTCGGCGACCTCGTCGATGACCGATGCGGGCAAGCCGGCAAGGGTGGCGACCCGCTGGTTCAGCGACTCGGTGAAGTCGATCTCGCCGCGCATGGCTGCCTCGGTGACAGCGCGGACCTTGTCCTCCACGCCGGCGTGTGCGGCAAGCATCTCGATCACCTCGCCCTGGACGAGGGTGGAGTCGACATCGAACACGATCAGCCGCTTCGAGCGACGGGCGAGACCGGCGCGTTCCACGGCGATGTCGACCTCGAGGCCGGCGGCCAGCTCGGCCAGCCCGGCCCGCAGTCGGGCGTCGGCCTCGGAACCGGGGTCGGCGGCGGTGACCATGAGTTCGAGTCCGGTCACCGGGTAGTCGGCGATTCCCCGGATGGAGTCGATGTTGGCGCCCTGCCGTGCAAGTTCGCGGCCCACCGAGCGCAGGGCCCGGGCGCTGACGGGGCTGCCGAGGACCACGAGGGCGTGTGTGGACACGGACGAGCCGATACCCGGCTCGACACCGGTCTGGACCTGGGCGTGCATGCCGATGGTCGCCATGGCGGCCTCGATCTCGTCCTGCAGCGCGTCGGGATCTGCGGGGCAGGAGACGAGCACCCCGAGGGTGAGCCGGCCGCGGATCACGACCTGCTCGACGTCGAGCAGATCGACGTCGTGCCGGGTGAGCGCCGCGAAGAGCACCGAGGTCACGCCGGGATGGTCCGGCCCCGTCACAGTCACCAGCATCGCGGTGTCAGACGCCACCTACGTCTCCGATCCTTCGTCAGTCGCGGCACTTGCCCACTCATTGTGGCAGGTGAACGGGGTGCCGAGTGAGCAGGGGTCCCCTCGGCAGAACGCGCGAGGCCCCGCCCGTCGGGGACGGGCGGGGCCTCGGGAGGCGTCGATCCGGGGTACGGATCAGCGGTCGGCGGGGGTCCTTTCGGCACCCTCGCTCAGCGCCACATGGTTGTGCTTGTTGCTGCCCGGGCCGACATGGGCCTCGGCACGCATGCGGTCCACCATGTGCGGGTAGTGCAGCTCGAA
>NZ_AJFC01000370.1:0-25717 GCF_000256505.1 Rhodococcus sp. P14
GGACGGGTGGAGGTTGCTGGTCACCGCCAGGCTGCGCCGCTCGTAGGCGGCATCGACGAGGCGATAGAACGCCTCGGCGGCGGCCTGCCCGGACGGCAACATCCCGATGTCGTCGACGACGATCAACTCGGCGCGGGTGATGCGGGTGATGGTCTTGGCGATCGACCCGTCGACCGCGGCGCGTCCGATCGCTGCGGTCAACGACTCGAGGGTGAACCACGACACCCGCATCCCGGCGTCGATCACCGCATGGGCGAGCGCCTCGACGAAGTGGGTCTTGCCGGTCCCCGACGGCCCGCTGACCGCGAGGTTCTCGGCGCGGTGCACCCATTCGAGGGTCGCCAGGGAGCTTTGGGTAGGGGCCGGGATCGACGAATCCGCCTCGCGCCACGAGGAAAACGTTTTCCCGGCCGGTAATCCGGCGCTCTTGCGGCGCATCGCCTTCGTTGCCTCGTCGCGGCCGCGGACCTCCTCGTCGAGCAGCACCTTGAGGACCTCGGTCGGATCCCACCGCTGGGCCTTCGCGGTGGCCAGCACCTCCGGGGCGGCAGCGCGTAGATAGGGCAGGCGCATCCGTTTGAGTACGGCGACCAGATCGTCCGGCAATGCCGGCGCAGGCTGGTGGTTCATCAGCTCGCTCCCGCCGCTGTGGTGGTGCCGAATCCGGCCCAGGCGGCGGTGCCGGGCTGGACCGAATGGGCCTCGTCGGCGACGACCACCCCGGCGTCGCCGGTGGTGGCGGTGTGGTGCGCGACGATCGCCGGCAGATCCGACTCGGCGAACCGGCCCGCCTCGGCCGCGACCGCCAACGCCGCATCGACGGTGTCGGCGCCGACGAACGCGGCCAACTCGACCGCGGCGGCCATCTTCGCCCGGATCCGAACCGCCCCGGCCGCGGACGCGGCGACCAGCCAGGTGTGCGCGCCGGACCCCACCTCGAGGAACCGGGCCTCGGCGGCGCTGCGAGCCTTCGGCGTCGGTGGGCGGGGTGCCCCACCGGGCTGCTGCGGGTGGTCCGGGTAATGCGCCGGATCGATACTCGGATTCCCCGGTGTCGAAAGACGATGCCGCGCAACCTCACTCAACCCGCGTCGGTCACCGGCCCAGTCGGGGATCCGGGGCAGCGCCGACAGGTCGGCGACGATCACCAGGTCGGTGCCGGCGGCCCGCACCCACACTTCGGCGCCGACCAGGCCGGGCGGGGTCGAATAGCGCACCGACCCGAACCGGATCGTCTGATCGGTGCCGACGCTGCGGGTGGTGCCCAACGCCAGGGTGTGCGGGGTCGACGGCAGGGTGTGCAGGCGGACGCGTTCCTCTGCCAGCGCCTCGGTGGGGATGCGGGCGCTTTCGCGGTGCCGACGGGCATTGACGGTGGCGCAGAACCGGTCGCAGGCGGCCTCGAGGTCGGCGAACGAGGCGTAGTCCGGCAGCAGGTTCGCGTCCGTCGGCACCAGGTCCGCTTTGGCGATCTTGACGGTTGCTTCGCTGCCGCCCTTCGATTCCGGGTCGAAGGGCACGCAGGTGTGCACGGCCATGCCGTAGTGCCGGCCGGTCTCGACGATCTGCGGGTGCCGCACCGGGATCCCGGCGACGTGATCGATGCTCACGGTGCGGGGGTTGTCGGTCAACGCGTAGGTCGGTGCCCCACCGAAGCGACGCAGCGTGGCGTCGAGGCACGCGATCAATGTCGGCAAACTCTGGTCCCATACGGGGATCACCACCCGGTAGCGTGACCACGCCAGCCAGGCGCAGAACAACAGCGTCGAACGCAGGATCCCGCCCGGGCCGGGCACTTTCGGGCCCTGACCCCAGTCGAATTGCATCCACAGTCCCGGTTCGGTGATCCAGGGTCGGTAGGTGCGGCGGTGTCCGGCCTGCCATGCTGCTTTCGCCTCGGCGACGGCGCGTCGGGTGGTGCGTTCGGTGCCGTCGAAGCCGAGGGCGAGGAGGCGTTCGTGGACGATGTCGGCGCGGACCTTGCCTTTGCTGCGCTCGACCCATTGCTCGATCTGGGGTAGGTGCTCGTCGATGATGCGGGGTCGTCGCGACGGGCCGGTCACCGGCATCCCCGCGTCCCGGGCGGCAACGTAGCGTCGGACGGTTTTCGGATCGACGCCGGCCAGTTGCGCTGCGGAGTGCGCGTTGCCGGTGGTGTCGTAGGCCTCGAGTATTTCCATGATGTCCCTGTCAGACTTCTTCATGCGTCCCTCCGGTGGGAGTCGCTCGGTGGTGGTCGAAGACCTCGAGCAAAACCCCGGAGGGGCGTCTGGTTCAGGACCGACACACCGCCGGCCCCTGTGTCCATCGACAGGGAGATCAGCTGTCCGTCAGCAGGGACGAACGTGTCCGTCTACAGGGAGGTTGGCATGTCCGCTAGCAGGTGTACTTCGGCACGCTCGTACGCGTCGCCTACCAACCTGTATCGGTATTGCTGCAGGGTGCTTCGTTGGTCACGCAGGCCTGCTCGTACACACCTGACGCGGTCCTGCCCTCTCGCAGACGAGGCCATCTTCCTTGTCAGTGGCCGATGGGAGAGTGAGTCCATGAGCGCCATCACTGCCGACGTCGTTCCCCTCCACGACGTCCCCACGACCTGCTGTCGTACTGCGGGACGGTCCCGGGCAGGATGGGGCCAGCGGCGACTGGCACGCCAGCCGTGGCGGTAATGCTCTACTGGACGCCATGACCACGACCTCGGACATGCCGGCGGATCTGACCGAGGCGCTGCTGGCCGGTCCGCGCGGTCGTCGTCTACTCCTCGAATATGCGCAGCTCGCCGACGACCGTGCCCGCGAGGGGCATACGCACGACTCGTTCTCCTCAAGCGTCTTCTACGCCACCTACCGCATCGACGTGGCGCGCGGAAGCGCAGGTGTGCTCTACGGCCCGGCGCCGACCGAGCCCTCCCGACCTTCTCCCCCGACGAGGTAGCGCGACGGCTGGCGAACGTGCCGCTGCCGGACGTGACGGAAAAGGACGTGCGCGCCGTGCTCGCCGCCACCACCGACTCCGCCCGGTACTGGCAGCCACCCGACGGCGACGACGTTCTTGCTGCGGCCGAACCGATGCGCCCGCACCTGCGCCGCGTCGCCGAGCACCTCGCCGGATCGGAGCACGCCCGGTGGTGGACCACCGACATCAGGCGGGACGCACAGTGGTCCCTGGGCTGGACCGAGCAACACACCTGTGTCCCTCCGGTCGGGCGCGCGCTTACTACCTGGCGGGAGAAGGTCGTCGCCGAGGAACAGCGAGCCGCGCGGGAACGCTCCACCGATCCGACAGCCCAGTGGTCCGGGGTGTGGTGGTCGGCGCCGCTCGGTGTCCCGTGCTCCACACGGGCACTGGTCGACGGCTCACCCGCATGCTTGTGGTTCGTTGAGGACTCCGGAGGCGACAACCATGCCGGGGCGCGGCGACACCTCGTTCCTGACACGGTCGAGGTGTTCGAAATCCACGGCCTCGGCGAGTGGGCGCAGCTGTGCCGGCGGTTTCCGCTCGAGGTCACTGCGCAGAAACGTCACGACTGGTACCGCACCACCGACCGCGACGGACGGTGGGTTCTGCCCGACTGGCAGGCCGTCGCCGAGAGGTACGGAGGAGTGCACCTGACCGTCGCCGGCTATCTCGCCGCAGCAGGCACCGCCATCGACGTCGACGACGATGCGGCGTCGGTGATCGCGGGATGGGCACCCGACGAAACCTTCTGGCTCACCGATGATGTCCACACCGATGGCGAGATCATCGACTGGGTACGCGACGACCATAACGACACCTGGTCCAACGCTTGACTGTCTGCGCCGCGACCGTGACACCGAAACCTGACACGTTCCCCAGATACCGGCGTCCGCGGGTTCGCCGACGTCGTGCGCACCAGGACACGGTCTTTCTGGCACCCTCATCGGTATGACGCCATGGGTACTCGGGTTGATCGCGCTCGTGGCGATTGCCCTCGTGGGCTTTCGGTCGAACCACCGCCTTGTGAAATTGTTCGCGGGCACCGCGGCGATCGGGCTGCTTGTGGCTCTCGGGACCTGGTTCGTCTCCGAATACCAGTGGGCGAACACCACCGACTGCCGTGAGGCCTTTCCGGAACAGTTCGGGTACCGCCCACCCGACTGGGAGATCCCACCTCCCGGAGAACTCGAGGACGTGCGGGTCTGGTGGCCCATCGGGCACCAGTGCCAGGGCACCGACGTCGACACCGGGGAGCACGTTGTGGGCAAGCCCGGATGGGGACCATCCCTGGTGATCTATCCGGCATTGGGGATCATGGTCCTGTCCCTGTGCGCGATGGCAACCCGTATGGCGGTTGAGCGGCGTAGAACAGTGCGCACGGACTAGACGACAAGCACCCAGCCGGCGCGTGCCGCCCGCTCAGTGTGGCAACGGATTAGCTGATCGTGGTCCCATCACAGTGAGCACAATTACCGCCGCCAACGCTCCCGCCACAGCGACAAGGACCGGAGCGAGCAGAACCACAGACGGCGCCACCACCAATGCCAACACCGCCGGCACCGCGCACGACACAACGAAGCCCGTCCGGCTGCGGCGCCGGAATATCAACACCGCAATCCCCACAACGCACATCACGATTCCCAGCAAGACCAGGGAGCAATGATCAGAACCTGTGGATCCCGGGAGGGCGCACCTTCCGGAAGATGATCTGCAAGGAATCGGAATTCTGATCAAGACCAGCGTTCGCGCGCTGGCGGGAAGGCACGCCCGTGCTCACGGTAGTACACGAAGGCCAGGACCCGAACGAGACGGGCGACGCGGCAGGTTCGTCGCGCTCGTTGCTCGACGAGATCGTCCGCGACGGCGCCCGGAAGATGCTCGCCGCAGCATTGCAGGCCGAGGTCGCCGATTACATCGCCCGGCACGCCGGTGAGGTCGACGACAACGGCCACCGGTTGGTGGTGCGCAACGGCTACCACACAGAACGCGACGTGATGACCGCCGCCGGTGCGGTGTCGGTGAAGGCGCCGCGGGTCAACGACAAGCGGATCGATCCCGATACCGGTGAGCGCAAGAAGTTTGCCTCATCGATCCTGCCGGCCTGGGCCCGCAAATCCACGCAGGTGTCCGAGGTGCTGCCGTTGCTGTACCTGCACGGCCTGTCGACCAGCGACTTCGGACCTGCGCTCGAGCAGTTCCTCGGCAGCGGCGCCTGCCTGTCGCCGGCCTCGATCACCCGGCTGACCTCCCAGTGGCAGGACGAGGCGAAAGCATTCGCCCAGCGGGATCTCTCGCAGGTCGACTATGTGTATCTGTGGGTCGACGGCATCCACGTCAAAGTTCGGCTCGAGCAGGAGAAACTGTGCCTGCTGGTCATGCTCGGGGTCCGGGCCGACGGACGCAAGGAACTCGTCGCCCTGGCCGACGGCTACCGTGAATCCACCGAATCCTGGGCCGATCTGCTGCGGGACTGCCGCCGTCGCGGGATGCGGGCCCCGGTGCTCGCGGTCGGGGACGGCGCGTTGGGGTTCTGGTCGGCGCTGCGGGAGGTGTTTCCCGAGACCCGGGAGCAGCGCTGCTGGTTCCACAAACAGTCCAATGTTCTTGCTGCATTGCCGAAGTCGACGCATCCGGGTGCGTTGGCGGCGATGAAGGAGATCATCGGGGCCGAGGACATCGACAAGGCACATCTGGCGATTGCGGCGTTCGAACGGGACTACGGCGCGAAGTATCCGAAGGCGGTCGAGAAGATCGTCGACGACGCCGATGTGCTGCTCGAGTATTTCCGGTATCCGGCCGAGCATTGGGTGCATCTGCGCACGACGAACCCGATCGAATCGACCTTCGCGACAGTGCGGCTTCGGACCAGGGTGACGAAGGGACCGGGCTCGCGAGCAGCAGGCATGGCGATGGCCTACAAGCTGATCGAGTCCGCGCAGTCGCGGTGGCGGGCGGTCAACGCACCGCAGTTGGTGGCGTTGGTTCGGGCCGGTGCGTTGTTTCACAAGGGCAAACTCCTCGAACGTCCCATCGACATCACCCCCGAACCGTCGCCGGACACGCCGGTGTCCGAGGTCGCCTGACGGATCTGTCTTGCTAGCCTGCCGACCATGGCAGGTACGGGTCCGATACGGGATGATCGTCCGGTGCAGTCCGGCGGCGTGGTCCAGGTCGACCATCACCAGTTCAGTTTCGGCGACCCGCAGATCGACACCCTCGATCCGCTCGCGCACGGCACGTTGATCGATGTCGGCGACGGGGCCGTCTCGTTCTATACCGGCATCGCCTACGGCCCGGTCCGCGTGCGTGTCGAGCTGCTCGATCGGCCTCCGACCGATCCTCCGCAGGACGACTGGGAGGTCATCGAGGAAACCACCCTGTCCGCGACGGAGGCCATGGTCGTCTCCGCCCTCGATGGCACCGTCTGCACCACCATCGCTCCGGTACCGGCGGGCGCCTATCAGGTGCGGGCACACGCGCGTGGCCGCGACACTCATTACGGTCTCGACGTCGACGATATCGTCGAGGACTATCTGATCTGCCTGTGGCCCACCACCACCCGCACCACGGATGCGCAGGTACGAACACTCCGTAAGACCGACACCACATGGTCAACCCAGCCACAGGTCGACCGCCCGGAACCATCCCGGCAGTACGTCTATATCCGGGACGAATCGGGGGCGGTAATCACGGTGCCGCCGCAGAGCCGCGAAGCGCTGGCTGTGCGCGCCGAATTGCACACCTTCGGCGGGAGGCCGCTCACGCCGGCCCTCGACGCGATCTATGCCGCCCGGCACGTGGCCGGACTCGATCGGGACCTCATCGACCGGGTCGAAGCACTCGACGACAATCGGCAACGCGCCTTCGCGCGCTGGTGCGTGCACCGGGCGTGGGAACGCGCCGGACTCGTGCAGTCCCCATGGTTCCGCCAACGGCTCGCCGAGATGGATGCCGGATATCCCGCGCATCCGGATTTCATCGCCAGCACTCGTGCCCGCAATCGGATCGATGCCGATCCGCGGATCCGGCTCACCCTCGTATCCGGGTTACCTGCGAGTGCGGAGCTCGTTCAGCAGTACGAGGCGATGCACGCGTACGCACGGAGTATGTATGCCGAGGCCACCCCGCTCGAGTCGGCGATCGAGGCGCTGCGGCACACCGCGCAGACCTACGGGATGGACTACCCCGAGTTGTTCGCACAGGCTCGCAGTGACTTCTTCGGCGACCCCCTTGCCCATAGTTCCACTACGGACGTATCCGAGGATTCCTGATTCCATACGCCAGCGGGAAGAACCAATCTTCAGGTGACGTCGACAGCGTCAGATCCACAGGATTTGACTATTTCTCGACACTCCACGTGAGGGGCAATTTCGTTGCCTGACGAGCGGTTGTCGGTGGACGACGGGAGACGTGTGTGCGCGGAATGAAGTGTGTCGTGACAGTCGTGTGTGCGGTTGCGGTCGCGGTGTTGTCATCACTGACGGCATCAGCATCAGCATCGGGATCGGTCACGGGGCAGATGCGGGCAGTGTCGTTCGAGGCGTCACCGCACTTGTCGGAATACAACGCCACGGTCCGGGTGCCCGCACCGGGTGTCTTCACGTTGACGGTCGTGTCTGGGACCGCTGTGGCGATGACCACGATCCCGGACGGATGCATGCCCGGCTCCTCGGTCGTCGACCAGGTACTGAACGTCGAAGACGAAGCATCCGCTGCTCGTGTCCCGGTGTTGACGAGATCTGTGCTCGTGTGCGAACTCGGCACACTCGATGCCGGGGCAGAACACCGGCTCGTGGGGCCAGTGCATGATCGCGAAGACGGTACCCGAATGATGACCGCTCAGCTGCACCGCGACGGTGAGGTGGTGGATCAGGTGCAGTGGTTGCATCGGCCTCTCACGATCTGCGCTCCACCGGACGGCGCACCGACCTGGCCTGCTGGAGGCGCCGAGGGCGGCACCGTCGCTGCCGGGGCCAGCGGGCGGATCAGCGGAACGTTCCACCCGGGTACCCGGGTGCTGTTGACGGGGATCGATGCGTGCGAACAGCGCATCGACCGGCATGTTCGTACGATCGACGACGGGCGATTCGTGTTCGCGGGACTGCTGCCCGGACGTTATGCGCTCCTCGACGAGCATGGCACCGTGCTCGACCATGTGGATCTGTCCGCCGACTCTCCGGATCAGGCTGGGATTGATCTGACAGCGATGTGAGTCCGGTTCTGCACGTGCCGGACTATGAACCCGCTGGCGGAACCGGCCACGGTACTTCACCGGCCGAGGCCCGACTGTTGCCGCACGGGATGCGGTTTCCGACCTGGAGGTGTGGACCGGCTCGGCAGGTCCGGGCTCCGCATCGGCTCGGTGCGGATTGGGTCGAGGTCTCCGCCCCGGTGGGCGACGCGCGGGTCGGTCATGTGTTGCAGGGCAGCGATGCTCGTGCGGTGCTCCGGAGGCGGGGTCCGCTGTCCGGTGTGTCCCCGGGCTGAGACCGGTGCGGGACGGCCGATATGCGCTGATATGTCAAGCAGATCGAAGGCTCGTCCCCGCACGCCCCGGGATCCTGAGAAACCCGGGCCCGTCACGTTATCCGGGGATGTTCTGCTTCGTGCTGCCAACTAGGCTGTCGGCCGCCCGCAGCTCGTTCTTGCGGACTTTTCCTGTCGAGGTGCGCGGCAGGTCCGACGCGAACACGATGTCCCGAGGGATCTTATACCCGGCGAGCAGACCCCGCGTATGCGCGATCAGCTCCTCGGCGCTCACCTCCGACCCCGGCCGGACCAGCACGAACGCCTTCGGACGCTCGCCCCACTTGTCGTCTGGGACGCCGACGACCGCGACGTCCGCGACCGCGGGGTGCGCGACGATCGCCTGCTCGACCTCAACGGTGGAAATGTTCTCGCCGCCGGAGATGATGATGTCCTTCGCACGGTCTTTGAGCTGGATGTATCCGTCGGGGTGCATGACGCCGAGGTCTCCGGTGTGGAACCAACCGCCGGCGAAGGCCTTTGCGGTGGCCTCCTCGTCCCGGTAGTAGCCCAGCATCACATTGTTGCCACGCAGCACGATCTCGCCGAGACTGACCCCGTCGGCGGGCACATCGTTCATCTGCGGGTCCACCACGCGGGCGGTCTCGGCCTGCAGCATCCCGACACCCTGCCGGGAAATCAGCACGGCTCGCTCGGCGGGATCCAGCCCGGCCCACGACTCCTGCGGCTCGCAGATCGTGTACGGCCCGTACACCTCGGTCAGCCCGTACACGTGGATAACCGCCACGCCGAGGGCCTCGAGTTTGCCGATGATCGTCGGGGACGGTGGTGCACCCGCGGTGGTGATGCGCAGCGGCGTCGTCAGCGGGTGTGCCTGCGCCGCGTCGGCAATGGTCGAGCAGACGGTGGGGGCGCCGCACAGGTTGGTGATGCCGAGGGTGTCGATGGCTTCCCAGATCGGTTCCGCGCGGACCGCGCGCAGGCACACGTGGGTGCCACCGGCCGCGGTGACGGCCCACGGCGTGCACCAGCCGTTGCAGTGGAACATCGGCAGTGTCCACAGGTACTTCGTGTCGCCGGTGAACCCGTTGTGGAAGGTCTCCCCGACCGAGTTCAGGTAGGCGCCGCGATGGGAGTACATGACACCCTTGGGTTTTCCGGTGGTGCCGGACGTGTAGTTGATCGCGATCGGGGTGAGCTCGTCGGCAACCACCCAGGGCAGCGGCGCGGCGGTGATGTCGGCGGCGAGCAGGTCCGCGTAGGTGGTGGTGGCGACGCCGGTGACCGGGTGCTCGATTGTGATCGTGGAGTCGGGGATCTCGACGATCTCCGTTACCGATGGCACCGCCGTGGTGATGGTCGCGGCGGAGGTGAGGAACTCGGAGTCGACGAACAAGATCGAGGCACCCGAGTGGTCGAGGATGTATTCGAGTTCGGCGGGCGCGAGCCGGGAATTCAACGCGATGAGCACTCCACCCGCGAGTGGGACGGCGAAATGTGCCATCAACAGCTCGGGAGTGTTCGGGGACAGGTAGGCGACGCGGTCGCCGGGCTCGATCCGCGACGCGAGCACCTTCGCGAGATGCTGCACCTCGTCACCGAATTCGCGGTAGGTGTAGCGGCGGTCGCCGTGGATGATCGCGGTGCGGTCGGGGAACACCGACGCCGAGCGCTCCAGGAAGCGCAAGGGGCTCAGCTGGGAGTGGTTGGCGGCGAGGACGGTCATGGCGGTTTCTCCAGGCGGGATGGGTTGTGTCGGGGGTGTGTGCATTGTCGCCCTGAGCGGTAGGCAGGACATGGTGTCCACGGCTAGAACTGCGAGGATCGCTTTCCCTGAAGCGTGCCTTCCTGATCTGGGGCCGCCGACGCCGTATCTCGCACGTCGTTTCCTGACGTGGACGGTGCCAGCGGCCCCGGGTTACTCAGTTCCCACTCCAGATCGGTGCACGGCTTTCGGCGAAAGCCCGTGTCCCTTCTGCTGCGTCGTTGCTCGCCAGGATTGCCGCTAGGGCGTCATCGTTCATGGCCCACATCGGTTCGCTCCAGTCGGATCCGTGGTTACGGCGATGTGCCATCACGCGTTTGCTGGTCTCGACTGCTAGTGGCGCATTACGGGCAACCGCTGCGGCGAGGCGGAGCGCTTCGGCAAGCACTTGGTCGTGCGGCACCACCGCATTGACCAGTCCCCAGCGCAAGGCGGTCTCGGCATCCAGTGGCTCGCCGGTGAGCGCCATGGACGCGGCGACTTTCGGCGGCACCTGGTCGGGAAGTCGCAGGAGACCGCCGGCGCCGGCGATCAACCCGTGTTTGACCTCGGGAAGCCCCACCCGCGCCTCGGAGCTCATCACGGCGAGATCGCACGCCAGGATGATCTCGGCTCCGCCTCCGAGAGCGACACCGTTGACTGCCGCGACCAGAGGCTTGGCGACGTACCGCTGCGTCAAGCCGGCGAATCCCCACTCCGGGTGGTCGGGCGCGAAGAACGAACCGTCCTGCGCCAGGTTCTTCAGATCCGCCCCCGCGCAGAACGCGCGTCCGGCGCCTGTGATGACACCCACCCGCAACGCGGGATCGGCCTCGAGTGCGGTGAGGACATCGCCGACCGCCGCAGACATTTCGGCGTCGACTGCGTTCATCGCCTCGGGACGATTCAGCGTGATGATTCCGACCGCCCCTTCCCGCTGGAATCGGACGTCACCGGAGCTGTTGGCCCTACTCACGCTGCTCTCCCTCGTCGTCTCGGCACGGTCCTGATGGGTGCCGGGTTACCGGCAGCGTACCGTCATTGTTAAAAGTGACGCAACATTTATTTATTGGCACCTTCGCGCCTGTCTTACACCGAAAGTGGCTGATTCCTAGAGGTTTCGAGGAAGTGCCGTCGTCGAGTCAGCAGCACCTCGCAGCCTGGTCCGGCGACGGCTGCGCGGCCGAGGGCCCTTCAGTGCCCTCGGCCGGTGCCCTCGCCGTCCCATTCCACCATCAGCGGACGCGCGTGTGGCTATCTCGTCGGTCAGCCAAGCCCGGCTGGCGCCTCCGGTGTGAAGACGACGGGCAGTGACTGCGTGGTCATCAGGGAGCCCCCGATGAGACCAGTTTCGATGGCAGATCCCTGCAACCTGATATCGGGCAGTCGGTCCAGCAGGCGGGTGAAGGCAACTCGCAATTCGGCGCGGGCGAGGTGCTGGCCCTGGCAGACGTGAATTCCTGATCCGAAGGCCAGGTGCGGATTGCGGCTCCGGTCCAGATCGAACTGTTGAGGCTGCTCGAACTGCCTCGGATCACGGTTGGCGGCGGCGAGGTTGAGCAGCACGCGTTCACCTTCCGGAAGTTCCTGGTCAGCGACGGTGACCGGACAGCGCGTGGTGCGTGCGAAGAGTTGCAGCGGTGTGGTCAGGCGCAGGCTCTCCTCGATCGCCCGGGGAAGCATCGACGGCTGGTTCACGAGTGTGTCTTTCAGACCATCGATGGTCAGGGCGTGGTGAATCAGCCCGCTGAGCCCAGAGGTGGTCGAGTGGTGCCCACCGATGAGATAAGCGGCCAGGAGTCCGGTTGCGGCAGTGTCGTCGAGTTGCATGCCCTCGACGACACCACTGGCGATCTGGGAGAGAAAGTCGTCACGAGGCGAAGTGCGGCGGTCCTCGAGCTGTTTGTTCGTGAAGTTGGCGAACTCGATGAAGTTTCCCTCGAACTCTGCGGTGCCGATGCTCGCGAACAGCCGGTCTGCGATGTGGAGGGCTTCGACCGACAGCGCCTGGTCGAGGCCCACCATTCTGCCGACGACGATCGCCGGCATCGGTTGCGTGAACTGGCGGACCAGGTCTGCCGTTCCGTCCTGGGCGAACTCGTCGATCAGGAGATCGGCGATCTCGATGAGGGTGGGCTCGAAAGCCTTGACGGCTTTCAGGGTGAGTGGTTTGTTGAGCACATCACGCCAGGCGGAGTGCTCGGGTTCGTCGAATTCCAATGCGGCCGTGGGTGGCAGTCCGCTGGCCGGGATCGTTACGCCTTCGGCCGAGGAGAACTTGTCGGATTCACCGAGTGCTTGTTTCACATCGGTGTAGCGGCTGATGAAGTCGAAACCGCCGTATCGGTCGCTGTGGGCGACAGGACATTTCTCACGCATGTCCTCGTATGCGGCTCGGACGTCGCCTGGGGACACCGTGCTGTCACGATGATCGAAGGGTGTCGAGTGGGTGGTGGTCATAACGGCTCCTAGCCTTTTCCGCGTTGTCCTCGGGGCTGAACATCGCTGCAGATCCTGCGAAGTTTGTCGGTTGTCTGTGCCGTGGTGCTGGTCGTGTCGGCGTATCGATCGAGTCCCGTTCCGGCCGCAGAACCACTCCCCGTGACCGGGGTGCTCTACGACTTCGTCTTTGCGAGACGGACCCGTTCGCTCGGTGTCGAGTCCGGACCGAGACCGGTGAATTTTCCGAGATACCGGACCTGCATCGGGTGGCCCCACTACCCGATGCAGGTCCTCGCATTCACTCTGGGATCACGGGCACCAACAGGTGGCTGTCGAACTTCCCACCGCTGTGGATGGTGTGGGTACCACTGTTGACCGTCTGGTCGTGTGCGAAGGTCGGCGTCATGGCCGGGTAGGAGTTGAGGTCACGTCCCTGGACGACCAGGCGGAGCGTCTCGCCGGCAGCGAATACGGTGCTTGACGGCCAGATCTCGATGTCGAGGGCAACGGGTTCCGCGGTCGGCAGGGGCTCGATCGACCGGTGCGTGTGGACCGGCTGCTCGGGCGTCGACCGGTCTTGGTCGAGTTCGCGATGTGATGCTCGGAGCCAGCCGAGGGCGGCATGTCCGTCCTCTTGCACCGAGAAGAAGTGGAAGGGCACCTCGTTACCGGCGGCGTCGAGTTTCTCGATGGCGACGAAGAGGTCGGCATCGGACGCGTCGTCGGCGACCAGCCACAACCGCAGTGACATGTAGCCGGTGAGTTCGGTCGCCTTGTCGAAGGTGATGTCGAACGTGGCGCGGCCGGACTCACTGTCGTAGCTGGTGACTCCCGCGGTTGTGGGCAGCTGGTCGCTGAGGGTCCCGTCCGAGGTCAAAAACAGCTGTTCGTATCGGGTTCGCTGCAGCGGCCACTCGTTTTCGTCGCGGAAGGTTCCGCCGTCGAGGCCCTCACGAACCTGGAGGGTCACTGCCGGCCATTCGTCGACCTCGTTGTGCTCGACACCCTTGAGGAACCGATCGAAGAATGCGAGCTGACGATCGAGGTTCTCGGCCGAGTATTGAGCGGCCCACTTCTTTCCGCCGTGCACGAGAAGCCACTTGTCCGAGGAGGAGATACGCCGGTATCCCTCGAGCGTTCCCCTGGTGTGCAGTCCGTGGTCCGACCAGCTGGCGGCGACGAACGCCGGCACCGTGATCTTCTCCAGATCGGGGCCCTTGGCCGCCCAGTAGTCGTCGAGGAGGGGGTGGGCCGCGGCCGCGGCCGTGACGTCCTCGACCTGGTTCTGAGAGAAGCCTGCCAGGATCTGCCAGACCCCGAGGAAGTTCGTTTCCGGGATCCCGCCGTGGAAGGCGAGTTCGCGATAGATGTCTGTGACCCCTTCCCACGGGTTGATGGCGGCAAGGTGGGGCGGTTGAGTTGCTGCGATGTTCCACTGGGATATGGCCAGGTAGGAGCAGCCGCTGAGTCCGACCTTGCCGTTGCTCCACGGCTGGGCGGCGCACCACTCGACCGTGTCGTGGCCGTCGTTGGCCTCTTGGGAGGTCCAGTAGGTTGCATCGCCGCCGGAGCCCCATGTTCCGCGCATGTCCGCGAAGACGACCGCGTAGCCGCGTGCGCACCACCATTCGGGGTCGGGATACTCGAACCAGGTGTGCTTCGAGAGGGTGCTTGGATCGAAGCCCAGGTCGTAGGCCGCGAAGAGGGGCGAATCCCATCTGACGTTGCCATGTTTGCCATAGGGAGCCCAGGACATCAGGGTGGGCAAACTTGTGGTGACGCCGGCGGGTCGGTACACGTCGACAAGGAGGTCGACGCCGTCCCTCATCGTGACCGGAACATCACGCTCGATGATGAGGGATCCGTCCTCGACCGTCTGGCGCTTGATCCCCGGCCAGAACTCGGTGCTCTCCGGCGGGGACCCGGGCCGGAATCGAATCTCGGCTGCCGCCGCGGTCGCCTGGTTGCTGCCGCCGTTCGAACCGCTCGCGGTCGGTGCGACCGCACCGGGGGACGCGGGAGCCGAATCGATGGTTGACATAAACCCTCCTCAGTAATGGTGATGCCGATCACTCTGCGGCCCTCCGGCCACCATCGCTATCCGCCCTGCGCGCGTTTGTCCGCTTCACGCAGCGGCTTGAGCGGGGGTACACCCGCGCATATTTGTGAGGCTTGTTTCATTTTTTGGTTGAATGCACACTGGTAGTGCTCCAGATCACACGCTCCACGCGTCGCGCAATGACGCTCGAGGAATTCCATGAGTACCGGAGGGACCGTGCCCCAATTCGATCGCATAGAAGCGGGTGCGCAGCATTCGCACTCTGCGGTTATTGCGCCTCGCCCGTCATCGAGCGCCCTTCCCTTGGCTCGCCACGTAATGGTCCGCACCACCGACGAAGAGCGGGCAACGGATGCGGCCACTCGGGTCGCGTCGCCGCATTTACTGAGGACCAGTTCCGGGCCGTTCGAGTGGGTCCTGCACGCGGTGAAGATCGGTGATTCCACGCTCGCGTACCACTCGTACCGGGGTGCCGTGGAGGTCGTGGCGACGCAACCCACCGATTTCTTCGTGCTCCAGGTGCTCCTGCGAGGAGAAGCAGAGGTCTCGACGGCCGTCGGATCGACCCGGCTGGCGGCACAAGGTTCAGCGTGCGTCCTGTCCCCGTCGGAGCAGTTTCGGATGCGCTTCGCACCCGGCACCCACCAGGTATTCGTCAGAATTCCGGTCCCCACGATCGAGAGGTCCTTCGGACAACTCACTGGCGAAGGTGGCGGCAACAAGGTCGTATTCGACCTGCAGACAGCGCCGCAGTCGCCGTGGCTGAGTAACTTACAGCTGGCTGTGCACACCATTGATGCGATCGGATCCGGGGCACCACCGTCACCACAGTTGGGCGGCGAGCTCGAGCGCATGATTGTCTCGTCGCTGCTGCTGGCGCAGCCGCATTCTGCCAGCGAGATCATTACCCAGCCCGCGACCAGCCGCGCCTCCCGTGCTGTTGCCTCGATCGTTCAGGAGATTCAGTCGGCGCCCCACCAGACGGTGGAGTTCTCGGAACTTGCTCGCGCTCACGGCATCAGCCTCAGATCGCTCCAGGACGGTTTCCGCCACCAGTACGGTCAGTCGCCGTCCGGCTTTCTGCGAGACTGCCGGCTCGACATGGCCCACCGACTCTTGGTGCAGGATTCGCAGGTCAGCGTCACCGAGGCAGCCTTCTCGAGTGGATTCACCCACCTCGGCCGCTTCGCGCGGGACTATCGCCGTCGTTACGGCGCCAGCCCTTCGACCACCCGCCACACCGCCCGGGCCAGCGCGTTCTCCGACGCAGACAACAAACGCCCATAACGTGCCGCGCGTGAGACCGGACGCGCCGAGCGCCGAGTACTTTCGGATCCGCGGGCCTGCGCAGCTGTCCCCATTCGGGCAACTGGACGATGCGGCGTGATGCCCGGTCGAGGTTTCGAGACCGAACAAATTATGTGAAGGTTGCGTCATTTTTTCCTTTCGGGCAAGCTCTAGTTGTTGCCCACGTCACAGGACCCGCCGTGCCCGAAAGCGGTACCGGACGTCGAAGCGACGGCCAAGGAGATTTGAGTAATGGACACACAGGCAGGCACCGTGCCTCGGCGCTCGACCCGCCCACTGAGTCGACACGTGATCACCCGAACCACTGATGAAGGCCTTGCTCAACGTGAAGGTTCGAAGCTTGTGTCCCCGCACATCATTCGTCCGGCGACGGCAGATCCGTTCGGCTGGGCTTTTCACGCCGTCGAGCTGGGCGACTCGATGGTGGCCTATCACTCGTATCGAAGTTCGGTCGATATCGTGGCCTCAGACCCGGTCGACTGTTACTCGCTGCACCTGCTGTTACAGGGCGGGATGGAGTTCTCATCCGATCTCGGTGTCGTATCTTTGCCGAAACCCGGATCAGCCTGCGTGCTGTCCCCGACCGACCAACTCAGGGTTCGCTTCGCTCCCGGGACGCGACAGCTGATCGTCAAGGTACCCACCTCCACCGTCGAGCAGGCCTACGGTCGACTCACCGGCGAAGGGGGTGGCGGGCGCATCGTCTTCGGCCTCCGCGCTCCTGAGGGGGCAACATGGACGGAAACGCTCAAGTTGGCTGTGCAGACGATCGACAGTATCGATTCGGGCTTCCCACCGCCGCCGAACCTTGGCGCAGAGCTCGAACGCCTGCTTGTATCGTCGGTGCTTCTTGCCCAGCCGCACACCTTCAGCACCAAGCTGGGTCGTCCCTCCGAAGGAAGAGCATCCCGGACGGCATCGATGGTGGCCGACGCCATACAGGCCGCACCGGAGCTGCCCGTCGACTTCGCGGAGTTGGCCCAGCAGAACGGCGTGAGTCTGCGAACTTTGCAGGAGGGGTTCCGTAACCGGTACGGACGGTCACCGTCGGCGTTCCTCCGCGATGCCCGGCTCGATCGGGCGCATCAGTTGCTGATGGAGAGTTCGTCGATGACCGTTACCGAGGCGGCACTTGCCAGTGGCTTCACGCATTTGGGACGGTTCGCACGCGATTACCGACTCCGACACGGCGCTTCCCCGTCGGCCACGCGAGAGGCCGCCGGCAGGCGGCACGGTGGGCCGGCCATGCGTTCGGCATGATTCCGCGTTGTGACCAGCACTATCGACTGAATACGGATTCCGAACCAGCGGCTCCAGTGACGCCGTCGGGAAACCTGTTGAGGCCGACCGCCCCTGCGTCCACAGGAGCACCGCGAATCGCGGGGTCGGTCGGACAAGGCAACTCCGTCTCCGTCGACGGCTGACGCGTCGTCGCGTGAGGGCGGAAATATACCCGCGTTGTTGTCGCGCCCGCCCATACCGGGTTGGGGTGCTTCGGCAAGCATCAGCCCACGTCGGGCGGGCGCGAAGATTCCGCGGTCAGCTCGGTCCACACCGCGCTAGTGGTACCTCAACTCTTTCCAGTTCGCTCGAATCGGTCCCTCCTGGCGTACTCACAGGTTCTCCTTCGCTGTTTCGGTGGTGCTTCAGCGCGCGATGAGGTCCAGTTCGCGGGGCCGGCGAATGATGGGGTTGGGTTCGAGTTCCCAGGAGAAGCCCGGAGACAGGTGCAGGTGGGGCGCGCGCTGCAGCAGTTCTTCGAACAACAGCCGCACCTCGAGTCGAGCCAGCGGGGCACCGATGCACTGGTGGCTTCCGTGCCCGAATCCGACGTGGGCTTGTTTGGGTCGCCGGTCGAGGTTGAAGTCACCGGCGTCGGCGCCCCACGATTCTTCATCCCAATTTGCGGATTGGAGGCTCACGATGAGCTTCTCGCCGGCGTGGACCGGGCATCCTCCCAACTCAGTGTCCTGTTTGGCCTTTCGCATCACGTACTGGATCGGAGTGTCCACACGCAGCGATTCTTCGATGGCTGCCGGGATCGACTTCGGTGACGCGCGCAGCGCCTCCCATCGCTTCGGCTCACGCACGAGCTCGTAGAGCAGATTCGTCATCAGAATCGCGGTGGAGTCGGTTCCCGCCGCGATGAACGACAAGATGTGCGTGATCATTTCGGGCACCTCGAGCTGGCTGTACCCCTCCGGAGCGTGGACGAGACCGTCGATGATGTCCGCACCGGTGGGTTCTTGCGCCATCCGGGCGGCGACGAGCTCACCGAGGTAGCCGGCCAGCTCGAAGAACTCCGGCAGCGCCTCGAGTGGCTTCGGTACATGTTCGGTGATGGCGTCGTCCAAGTCCTGCAGCCGGTCCCAGTCTTCCTCGGGCAGCCCGAGGAAGGCGTACACGGTGCGGGTAGGGATCTGCCGGGCGATCTGCCGGTAGAACTTGATGGGCTCGTCGAAGTCGACGGCGTCGAGCACGTCGCTCACGATGCCGCGGATGCGTGCCTCGTGCCGGCGGAGTTCCCGGGGCGCGAACCAGTGCATGAAGCGGTCACGCAGTTCGGTATGTTCCGGCGCATCGATCATGGTGATGAACGGAATTCCCCCCGGAGGGTCATCCGATTCGATATTGAAGTTTCCTTTGGCGGAAAACCGGTCGGTGTCGGTGAGGACTTCGCGGGCATCCTGGTCGCGGGCGACGACCCGGACATTGGGCATCGGCTGCGACAAGGGGCACGCGCGTGCCTGTGCGAGCCGTTCGGGTGCGTTTGCGTGGTCCTCCACACTCAATGGATGAAATGGTGCGGAGGCATCGAGTTTGTTGTTCATCGAAGGTTCCTTCCAGACGGACGGGGGTGGATGTTTCACAGCTTCCGAGGGAGTGGACTGACGACCAGCCGGTCCGGGGAAGGCTGCCGATAGGGTCGGGGCGGCCGGAACGCGGCGGCGGTCTATGCCCGTACTGTCAGCGATATTCGAGAATCGGCCCACGGCGCCCGGGAGGTCGAGCTCGCCCTGACGCTCGGTAGCCGTTACGCCAGGGCGGTCTCGGTGATGCAATTGGCCGGGTGAAGCTGCAGTGGGTCTGCCGCTCCCGTCTCAGTGGTTAGTTGGACTCGGTCGCCGGGGGTACATGGCTGACAAGCAGATGCGAGTCGTACTCACCACCGGTATGCACTCGGATCGCCCTGCGAGTGGTGTCCGGGGCGCCGGTGCTGAAGGGGGTGTCGGGGAGATTGCCGGCCACGTGAAGCTCGGCCGGTTGGAGGTTTTTCGACGACAGCAGTACCTGGAGTTGTTCTCCTGCGTGCCAGAGCATTCCGAGGGGCCGGATGGGGACCTCCAGTGCGACGATCTCACCGGGGTGAAGTGGTTGTTCGTGTTCGTGCGTGTGAACAGGAGCCAAGGGCGTCGACGCGCGGGTGTCCAGCTCGCGATGTGAGGCACGCAGCGCCCCCTTATTGCCCACCATTTCTGCTCCGGGCACGAACTCCGTCAGTTGGAGCCGACCCTGTGCGTCCAGTTTGCGAATGTAGACATAGAGATCGAGGTCGTCGCCTTCGGTGGTGTCAACGAAGACTCGAAGCTTCAGGGCACCGGTCAGCTCGGTGTCCTCGGTGAACGTGTACCGGAACTCGGCCGTTCCGTCTTCGGCGGAGTACGAGGTGCTCGCCGGAGACGAGGGGAGCTCGTCCGAGAGCGTGCTCGAGGCTGCGTCCAGGTAGTAGGCCTTGGTCACGGCACGGGCCAGCGGATACTCGGTCTCCGGCCGGTCGACGATATCGGTTCCTCCGGGGTCGAGTACCGACAGCCGAACCCGGGGGGTCTCAGGCCAGCCGTTGTCGATGCCCTTGGTCACGTGATCGAAGAACCGAAGCAGGTCATCTTCGTTCTGGTAGAGGTCGGGCCACTCGTGTGTGTTGTGCACCCGCAGCCAACTCCGGTCTGCATCCAGCCGGGTGAATGCGTCGAGCGTCCCGCGCACATGGAAGGGGTTCGTCCAGCTGGCCACCACGTAGACCGGCACGTTGATCGCTTCGATGTCGACGATCTTGCTGCGCCAGTAGTCGTCCATCAGAGGATGCGCCTTCATCATCGCCCCGATGTCTTCGACGTTGTTTCGGCCGAAATTGGCAAGGCTGTCGGGGTTGACTTCGTCCGGGATACCGCCCCACATGCAGACGTCGCGGTACGCGTCGGTAAATCCTTCCCAGGGAGCGATCGCCGCCAGGTGCGGGGGCTGGGTCGCCGCAATCAGCCACTGGGACGCCCCGAGCCAGGAGTTGCCGGACATGGTCACCGCATCGGCGCACCACTGCTGTCCGGCGATCCACTCGATGACGTCGAAGCCGTCTCGGGCTTCCTGGGGGCTGAAGAACTCGATGTCGCCCCCGGACTCGAAACACCCCCGGGGGTCGACGTTGACGACGGCGTAGCCGTGTGCGCACCAGTAGGCCGGATCGGGGCCTTCCCACTTCTCGAGTCCGGAGGTGGCTTCCTCGGGCACACCCACCCGGTTGGGGAACATATCGAGGTGAAAGAAGCCCCCCTGCTTGCCGTACGGGCTCCACGCGAGGATCGCGGGAACCGGATCTGACGTGGTGGGCCGAAAGACGTCCGCATAGACGATCGTCCCATCGGCCAGCGGGATCTCGACATCGCGCTCGAACACGATGTCGCAGGTCAGTCGCCGTCCATTCGGCGAGTACGTGGTTCCGGTCTGCAGAACCGTCTGCCCAGGCTCGAAACCGCGCCACCGCGCCATCTCCGCCTCGGGCGGGATAGCGGGACGCAGGAGTACAGGGTTCTCAGTCGGCATGGGTTCATCTCCTGGATATTCGTGACCGAGTAGCGCACATCAGTAACGACGCAACTCCGGCACTGACTTGCAGTGACGCTGATCACCCTCCGCCACGGCGCCCGGCCGCAGCTATCCGATTCGCGCACCCCTATCCGTTTCCCGCCGACCAGATCCGCTCGCCGCCCCGAGGTCGAGCCGTCCTTGCTGCCAATCAGAGGGGCCCACCCTGTCTCCGCCAAATGAGCTGCGTGAGGTGGACAGCACTGCGCTTTGGGGATAGCTCCCCCCTGACCCCCGATGCCACAGTGATCTCCATCACCGAGTCCGCTCGTGAGGCTCAGCAGCCCCCGGGCGAACCCCAGTGCACACACCGAGACGTGCTGCTTCGCCGGTAAGCAGTCAGCCCCACCGGCGAGCGGTAGGGCCAAGCGGCCGGTGCGTCACTGCACCAAAGAAAGGACCCCCATGCCTGTGCGGTCAAAGCCCCCAGTGTCCGATCTCGACCTCTTCACCGACTCCACCCTGCTCGAGCCCTACGCCCTGTACGACGAGCTCCGAGAGCTGGGGCCGGTCGTCCACCTTCCCGCGCACGATGTGTACGCGATCACCCGGTACGCGCCCCTGCGGGAAGCGAGCATCGAGTGGGAGGTGTTCAGTTCGGCACGGGGCGTCGGAATGAGCGACGAGTTCAACAAGGCCACCGAGGGAGTCCTGATCTGCAGCGACCCCCCGGATCACCAGGTGATGCGGAAAGTTCTCGAACGGCCACTGAAAGCGGATCGGCTGGGCGAGATCGAACCGTTCCTCAAGGAGGAGGCCGCCACCGTCGTCGACCGGGTTCTCGACAAGGGCACCTTCGATGTCGTCACCGAACTGGCTCAGCACCTGCCGTTGACCGTCGTCTCCAAGCTGGTCGGCCTCGGCGACTACGGCCGCGAGCGGATGCTCACTTGGGCTGCAGCGAGTTTCGACGCACTGGGCCCGATGAACGCCCGCACCGCTGCCGCCCTTCCGAAGGCTCAGGAGATGGTCGGCTTCGCCCTGAACGAGGCGCACCCGGGCACCCTCGACCCCAATGGTTGGGCGGCAGCGCTGTTCGCGGCGGCCGATCGCGGTGAGCTCCCCGCGGACAAATGTCCCTTCATGGTCATGGACTACACCGCGCCGTCATTGGACACGACGATCCTCGGCGCGAGCAACCTCATCTGGCTGTTCGCCACGCACCCGGAGCAGTGGGACAAGGTCCGCGCCAATCCCTCGCTGATCCGTCATGCCATCAACGAGGGCCTGCGACTGGAATCCCCGATCCAGCGGTTCACCCGCCTGGTCACCCGCGAACACACCCTCGACGATGTCACGATTCCTGCCGGCGCACGCGTAATGCTCCTCTACGGTGCCGCGAACCGCGACGAACGCAAATACCCCGACCCCACAACATTCGATGTCACACGAAAGCCCAGCGACCACGTCGCGTTCGGAACCGGTGAGCACGCCTGCGCCGGAATGAACCTCGCCAGGCTGGAGATTCGGCTGTTGCTCGAACGACTCGTGCCCCGAGTCAAGCGGTTCGAACTCGGTACCACCGAACGAGCGTTGAACAACCTCCTGCGCGGATTCGCGAAGCTCGAGGTTCGAGCCGTCCTGGACTCCGAATGACCACGGTGGAGCTCCGACTTCCCCCAGTCGGCGCGTCGAAAGAAGCCCCCATGAACACCATCGACACCCCACTCACCCTGAATGTCGCCCGCCGTCAGGAGGCGACCTCCGATGTGGTGATCCTCGAGCTGGCGACCCCGGATGGAACCGAGCTACCCAAATGGTCCGCCGGCGCCCACATCGATCTGCACCTGAAGGATGGGTTGACCCGGCAGTATTCGCTGTGCGGCGACCCCGACGATCGGTCTCGCTGGCGCATCGCGGTCCTGCGGGAACCGAACAGCCGTGGCGGTTCCGAATACGTGCACACCAGCGTGCTCGAGCAGACCGACCTCACGGTCAGTCATCCGCGCAACCACTTCGAATTGCTCCCCGCCGCGCGCTACATCTTCATCGCCGGGGGCATCGGGATCACACCCATCCTGGCCATGCTGCAGTCGGATACCGCCCGCAACGCCGAATGGGAACTGCACTACGGCGGCCGGTCGCGCGAATCCATGGCGTTCACCGACGAACTGGCCACCACATACGCCGACCGGGTACAGCTGCACCCGCAGGACGAGGTCGGGCTCCTCGACCTCGACACCATCCTCGGAGAACCTCGGGCCGACACACTTATCTACTGCTGCGGTCCGGGCCCGCTCCTCGACGCCGTGGAAGAGCGGTGCAAGACCTGGCCGGAGGGGGCCCTGCGACTCGAGCGTTTCGCACCGAAAGAGTCCGCCAATCTCACTCAGGACGGCAGCTTCGAGGTCGAACTGCGTAGCTCGGGCGTCAGTGTGCAAGTACACGCGGGCCAGAGCATCCTCGACGCGGTCCGCGGGGTGGGGGCCTCGGTGGCCTTCTCCTGCGAGGAGGGCACCTGTGGTACCTGCGAGGTGTCGGTGCTCGAGGGCGAGGTCGACCACCGCGACAGCATCCTCTCGCCCGAGGAGCAGGCGGACAACGACACGATGTTCATCTGTGTGTCGCGGGCAGCGTGCCCGCGGCTGGTCCTCGACCTCTGACCGCCCCGTCGGCTCCCCATTTCGCGTGCACCAGCGCCGGAAGAAATTTCGTCCACTCCATTCTTGAAGAGGAACCGCAATGACCCACCCTGCTCGTCCCGAGGACCGCGATCCTGTTGTCGTCGTGGGCGGTGGCCCCGTCGGACTGACCGCGGCGCTGCTGCTCGCGAAGCAGAACGTCCCGAGCATCGTTCTCGAGCGGCGCAGCGAGCGATCGGAGGCCCCGCGGGCGCACGTGATCAACCCGCGCTCGCTCGAGATCTACCGCATGCTCGACCTCGACGTATCCGAGATGATCGCGCAGGCCGCCGCCCCCGAAGACGACACGGCGTCGCACTTCCGGTGGCGGACGACCGGCAAGCGGTTCGGTGGCGTGCCGTTCGAGCAGCACGACGACACCCATACCCCGCACCCGCGCATCAACCTCGCCCAGCCACGGCTCGAACGGATCCTGCTCGACGAGGTCGGGCGCTCACCGCTGATCGACCTTCGGGTCGGGCACCGGGTGAGCGACCTCGTCGCCGAGAAGAACACCTCGGTCGCAACAGTGAGTACCGACGACGGGCAGACCTATGAGCTCTCGAGCGACTACACCCTGGCCTGCGACGGCGCCAACAGTGAAGTGCGGCAGCGCCTCGGTATCGGTCTCCATGGTCAGCCGGACGTCCAGCCCTGCCTGACCATTCACTTCGAGGGCGATCTGCGCGATCTCGTCGGGGACGAACCCGGCATGTTCTACTGGTCCGTCGGCGCCAAACTACCCGGCATCCTGATCGCCTACGACATCGACAAGACCTGGGTCTACCTGAGCTTCATGGCTCCGGAGATCGTCCCGTCCGCCGCAGAGGCGAAGGACATCGTTTTCGACGCGCTCGGCACCGACGACGTCGATATCACGGTCCGCCACGTGATTCCGTGGGTGATGACCGCCCAGGTCGCCGACCCCTTCCGAGCCGGCAGGGTCTTCCTGGTCGGCGACGCCGCGCACCGATTCCCGCCCAGCGGCGGACTGGGATTGAACACCGGCATCCAGGACGCACACAACCTGGCCTGGAAGATCGCTGCCGTCCGCAACGGAGTCGCCGGACCCGAACTCCTCGACACCTACGACACCGAACGCCGCGGCGTCGCCGAGATCAACACCCACCAGAGCCTGGCCAACGCCGGGTCCGCGCTGCGGGTGTTTCAACTCGGTGAGGATGCACCGCAGCAGGACTGGGACGCTGCCATCAACGGCATGCGCGACGGCCTCAACAGCCTGGCCCTGCAGATCGGTTTTACCTACGCAGAGACCTCGGCACCGCACACCGGAGTGCAGGGTTACGTGCCGAGAGCCGAACCCGGCGATCGCATGCCGCACGCCTGGTATGGCAACGGCGGACAACCTCGATCGACCCTCGACCTGCTCGACCCCCACGGCTTCACATTGCTGACCGGCCCCGCCGGCGCCTGGACGGACGTGAACTTCGGCGACCGCCCGGTCAGCGTCGTCCCGGTCAGGGACGACGACGCCATCCCGGCGTGGTGGGTCGAGTTGACCGGGATCGCCGGCACCGGGGCGCTGCTGGTGAGGCCGGATGGACACATCGCCGCCCGAGTGAGCGCTGATGGTGTCGCGGAGCAGGAATCGATCACCCACGCCCTGCAGGACCTGCTGCGCCGCTAGCGGCATCGCCGAAACCCAACGGTGGTGATCGCTCAGCGCTTCCGCACGTCACCACCACTGAGACCGACCCGGTCGCCGACGCGGCCGGCGACCGCTCCACGAAAGGCGAGGAAAACCCATGCAATTCATCCGACCGTTCGACGACACCCAGGCCTTCGATACGGGATTTCCCGGATACCGCGCACAGTTCGTCTCGCGGCTCGAGTCCGCGCTGCTAATTCACAGCGTCATCCAGGAGGACGGCTGCGGGCCCGGACTGCACTACCACCTCAGCGATCAGCTGTACTTTCTGATCGATGGTCACATGCAGGTGCAGTTGGGCGACGAGGTCCACGCGATCGGCCCCAAGACGCTTGTCTTCATCCCGGCCGGGCTGCCGCACCGGAACTGGAACGAAGGTCCCGGCGCCGAGAATCACTTCGAGATGATCATTCCGACACCGATGCCCGGCTCGTCGCTGGCGCTGATGGTCGATGCGGTCGACGCCGTCCCGGCCGAGCACCGCACCACCAGCAAGGGGTACGTCCGCGCTGTCGACACCGAGCAGCTGCGCGAAGCCCTTCCCGGTTTCCGGCTCCAGCCACTGG